>NZ_BACZ01000331.1 GCF_000333375.1 Curtobacterium sp. B18 | reverse complement strand
GGCACCGTCAGCGCCCACATCCGGGAGCAGTACCCGGAAGTCACCCTCAGCGTGTCGGGGACCACCCGCAAGCCCCGCCCCGGCGAGGTCGACGGCGTGCACTACTACTTCGTGGACGACGCCGAGTTCGACCGGATGATCCGCGACCGCGAGCTGCTCGAGTGGGCCACCGTCCACAACTCGTACCGGTACGGCACACCCCGGCCGCCGATCGACCGCGCGCTCGACGCCGGCGAGAAGGTCATGCTCGAGATCGACCTGCAGGGTGCGCGCCAGGTCCGGGACGCCATGCCCGAGGCGGTCCTCGTCTTCCTGCTGCCCCCGTCGTGGGAGGAACTCGTCCGCCGACTGATCGGCCGCGGCACCGAATCCGCCGAGGAACAGGCCCGCCGACTCGACACCGCCAAGGTCGAACTCGCCGCCCAGGACGAGTTCGACGTGCGCATCGTGAACTCCGATGTCGGCACCGCGGCGCGCGAGGTCGTAGACTTGTTCACTGCGCCCTAGCCGGGCGACCCCCCCCGACCCGTCGACTGGAGACACCATGGCCAACCCCCAGGGCATCATCGACCCGCCCATCGACGACCTGCTCGCCAAGGTGGAGTCGAAGTACGCGCTCGTCATCTTCGCCTCGAAGCGTGCGCGGCAGATCAACGACTACTACGCCGACCTCCACGAGGGGTCGCTGTTCGACAACGTCGGCCCGCTGGTCGACTCGACGATCGACGACAAGCCGCTGTCCGTCGCGCTGCACGAGATCAACGAGGACAAGCTCACCGTCACCAAGCAGCAGCAGCCCACCGACTGATCGCGGTGACGAGCAGCAGCCTGCGCCTCTTCACGTCCGAGTCGGTGACGGAGGGGCACCCCGACAAGATCTGCGACCAGATCTCGGACACGATCCTCGACGCGCTGGTGACCGTCGACCCGCACGCTCGCGTCGCGGTGGAGACCATGGTCACGACCGGGCTCGTGCACGTCGCCGGCGAGGTCACGACCTCCGGCTACGTCGAGATCCCGAAGCTCGTCCGTGACGTCATCACGGGCATCGGGTACAACTCGTCCGAGGTGTCCTTCGACGGTCGCACCTGCGGTGTCGAGGTGTCGATCGGCGCGCAGTCGCCGGACATCGCCCAGGGTGTGGACGAGTCGCTCGACACGCGCTCCGGCGCCGGTGTCGACCCGCTCGACCGCCAGGGTGCCGGCGACCAGGGCATCATGTTCGGCTTCGCGACGAACGAGACGCCCGAGTACATGCCCGTCGCGATCTGGCTCGCGCACCGCCTGGCCGAGCGGCTCGCAGCCGTCCGCAAGTCCGGCGAGCTGCCGTTCCTGCGCCCGGACGGCAAGACCCAGGTCACCGTCGGGTACGACGGCGTGGTGCCGAAGACCGTCGAGACCGTGGTCCTGTCCACCCAGCACGCGCCGTCCGTGACGCTCGACGAACTCACCGCTGCGATCACCGAACACGTGATCCGTCCGGTGCTCGACCAGGTCGACCTCGACTCGTCGCACGTCGACGTGATCGTGAACCCGACCGGCCGCTTCGAGATCGGTGGCCCCCAGGGGGACGCCGGTCTCACCGGCCGCAAGGTCATCGTCGACACCTACGGCGGCGCCTCCCGGCACGGTGGCGGCGCGTTCAGCGGCAAGGACCCGTCGAAGGTCGACCGCTCGGCCGCCTACGCCCTGCGCTGGGTCGCGAAGAACGCGGTCGCCGCGGGCCTCGCCGACCGCCTCGAGGTGCAGGTCGCGTACGCGATCGGCCGCGCGAAGCCCGTCGGGCTCTACGTCGAGTCGTTCGGCACCGGTCACGTCGACGACGCCACGATCGAGGCCGCGATCCTGCGGGTCTTCGACCTCCGTCCGGCCGCGATCATCCGTGACCTCGACCTGCTCCGCCCGATCTACGCGCAGACCGCGACGTACGGTCACTTCGGCCGCGAGCTCCCCGGGTTCACCTGGGAGCAGCTCGACCGCGTCGAGGAACTCCGCGTCGCCGCAGGACTCGTCGCCGCCACCGTCTGAGGCTCCGCGTGACCACCGTCGCGCGCGTCGTCCTCGACTCGCCGCTCCCGCAGTTGGACCGACTGTTCGACTACCGGGTGCCGGCCGAGTTCGAGGACGACTGCGTGCCGGGGGTCCGCGTCAAGGTGCCGCTGCGCACCGGGGCGCGGATGTCCGACGGGTACGCTGGTTGTTCGGGTTGTACCCCCACTCGACGGGTCCGGTCCAGCGGAACCCGAGCTTGGCGTACGCCGTCGACGAGCAGCTGGACGCCCCGCTCGCGGCCGCCGTGGACGACGCCGCGCCACCGGCGGTCCGGAGCGCGGAGCCGCCGGGGAGCGTGCGGTGGGCGAGGGCGGCCCGCTCCTGTCGGATC
>NZ_BACZ01000332.1 GCF_000333375.1 Curtobacterium sp. B18 | reverse complement strand
GACCGAGACCGACGGCAGCGACGAGGTTGTCATCGAGCAGGGCGACGGGGGTGCGGCGTGAAGCACTTCCTTTCCACCGCCGACTTTTCCCGCGCCGAGGCGATCCACATCCTCGACGTCGCCGAGGAGATGGCCGAGGTCAACTCCCGCGAGGTCCGCAAGCTCCCCGCGCTGCGCGGCAAGACCGTCGTGAACCTCTTCTTCGAGGACTCGACGCGCACCCGGATCTCCTTCGAAGCCGCCGCGAAGCGCCTCTCCGCCGACGTCCTCAACTTCGCCGCGAAGGGGTCGAGCGTCTCGAAGGGCGAGTCGCTCAAGGACACCGTGCAGACCCTCGGCGCGATGGGCATCGACGGCATCGTCATGCGCCACGGCGCCTCCGGCGCGCCGCGGGTCCTCGCCGACGCCGACTGGATCGACGTGCCGGTCGTCAACGCCGGTGACGGCACGCACGAGCACCCCACCCAGGCGCTGCTCGACGCGTTCACGATGCGTCGGCGCCTGCACGGTGCCGGCAGCCGTGGCCAGGGCCTCGACGGCGTCCGCGTGCTCATCGTCGGTGACGTCCTGCACAGCCGGGTCGCCCGGAGCAACGCCTGGCTGCTGCGCACACTCGGTGCCACCGTCACGTTCGCGGCGCCGCCCACGCTGCTGCCCGCGACGACGACACCGTTCGGTGCCGCCGTCCACCACGACCTCGACGTCGCCCTCGCCGAGGACCCGGACGTCGTGATGACCCTCCGGATCCAACAGGAGCGGATGAACGACGCGTTCTTCCCGAACCCGCGCGAGTACACCCGGCACTGGGGTCTCACCGCGAGCCGGTTCGCGCGGCTGGCCGAGCGCACGCTGATCATGCACCCCGGCCCGATGAACCGCGGGCTCGAGATCGCCGGTGTCGCCGCCGACGACCCCCGCTCGACGGTGGTCGAGCAGGTCGAGAACGGCGTGTCGGTCCGGATGGCCGTGCTCTACCTCGCCCTGACCGGGTCCGAACCGACCGCAGCACCGAAGGAGACCATCGCATGACCGCCCACCTCATCCGCGGCGCGCAGCTGGTCGACGGCACGCGTGCCGACATCCGTCTGCAGGGGACGCGCATCACCGCGGTCGGCTCCGGTCTCGACGCCGCCGGCGCCACGGTCACGGACGCCGACGGGCTCATCGCCCTGCCGGGCCTCGTGGACCTGCACACCCACCTGCGCGAGCCCGGCTTCGAGGAGTCCGAGACGGTCCTGACCGGCTCGCGTGCCGCCGCGGCGGGCGGGTTCACGGCCGTCAACGCGATGGCGAACTCGTCGCCGGTGGCCGACACCGCCGGCGTGGTCGAGCAGGTGCAGGCGCTGGGCGACGACGCCGGCTACGTCACGGTCCGCCCGATCGGCGCGGTCTCGCAGGGGCTGCAGGGCACCCACCTGTCCGAGATCGGCGCGATGGCGACGAGCCGGGCGCGAGTCCGGGTCTTCTCGGACGACGGCTCGTGCGTGTCCGATCCGCTCCTCATGCGCCGGGCGCTCGAGTACATCAAGGGCTTCGGCGGCGTGCTCGCCCAGCACGCGCAGGAACCCCGGCTGACGATCGGCGCCCAGATGAACGAGGGCCGGCTGTCGTCGGAGCTCGGGCTCGCCGGGTGGCCGCCCGTCGCCGAGGAAGCGATCATCGCACGCGACGTCCTGCTCGCCGATCACGTCGGCGCACGGCTGCACGTGTGCCACGTCTCGACCGCCGGCAGCGTCGAGGTCATCCGCTGGGCGAAGTCGCGCGGCATCGACGTCACCGCCGAGGTCACGCCGCACCACCTGGTGCTGACCGAGGACCTCATCGCCGGCCGCGACGGCGCCCCCGGGTACGACGCCCGGTACAAGGTCAACCCGCCGCTCCGCTCCCGCGAGGACGTGGACGCGCTCCGCGACGCGCTGGCCGAAGGCACGATCGACATCGTCGCGACCGACCACGCACCGCACACGGCCGAGGCGAAGTGCTGCGAGTGGCCGGCAGCGGCGAACGGCATGGTCGGCCTCGAGTCCGCGCTGAGCGTCGTGCAGGCCGCCGTGGTCGACGACGGTCGGCTCGACTGGGCCGACGTGGCCCGGGTCCTGTCCGAGGCGCCCGCCCGGATCGGCCAGGTCGAGGGCCAGGGGCAGCGGATCGCCGAGGGGGCACCCGCCGAGATCACCCTCTACGACCCGTCGGTCAGCCGGGACTTCGCCCTCGGCGACCTCGCCGGGCAGTCGCAGAA
This sequence comes from Curtobacterium sp. B18, assembly GCF_000333375.1. Lineage (GTDB taxonomy): Bacteria > Actinomycetota > Actinomycetes > Actinomycetales > Microbacteriaceae > Curtobacterium. Next base: position 6,736 of record NZ_BACZ01000332.1, on the reverse strand, counting down.
CTCGCCGTACCTCGGCATGCGGCTCCCCGGGCGGGTCGTGGCGACCTTCCACCAGGGGTACCCCACCGTCACGGACGGGCAGCTCGTCGACGCCGAGACCGTGGCCGCGCACGCCCGGTCCGCGCGGATCGGGACGTCCCGGTGAGCGGCGACGCCCTGCGCTGGCTCGAGGGCGTGGTGATCCTCGCCCTCGTGGCCCTGCTGTTCGTCGCGATGGCGCGCACCTGGCGGACGCGGGCGCGCGCGCAGGCGGGATCCGTGCCTCCCGTCCCCGTGCCGGCCGACATCGGACCGGCGGCCGGGTCGTGGGACGGCTTCACCGTCGCGACGACCCGCGCCGACGAACCGCTCGAGCGGATCACGGCCGGCGGCCTGGGGTTCCGGGGCCGTGGCGGCGTGACCGTCCACGAGACCGGTGTGGTGCTGCACCACGCCGGCACCACCGACCGGTGGATCGCGGCCGACGCCGTCCGCGGCGCCGACCGCGCCACGTGGGCCATCGACCGCGTGGTCGAGCCCGGGGGACTGGTCCGTCTGCGATGGACGGCGACCGGCGCCGCAGGTGCGACGGACCTCGACACCTACTTCCGGTTCCCGGAGGGCGACGGCGCAGTACTGGCCGCCCTGCAGGGACTGTCGACGAAGCACGAACACCCGCACACCGCGGGCGAAGGGACGAACTGATGACACGCGAACGGGCCGTACTGGTCCTCGAGGACGGCACCCGGTACGACGGCTGGGCCTACGGCGCCCGCGGGCGCACGCTCGGCGAGGTGGTCTTCGCGACCGGCATGACCGGGTACCAGGAGACGCTCACCGACCCCTCCTACGCCGGTCAGATCGTGGTGCAGACCGCACCGCACATCGGCAACACCGGGGTGAACGACGAGGACCCCGAGTCCCGTCGCATCTGGGTCGCCGGCTACGTCGTGCGCGACCCCAGCCGCATCGTTTCGAACCACCGCGCGAACGCGACGCTCGACGAGCACCTGGTGCGTGACGGCATCGTCGGGATCTCGGGCATCGACACCCGGGCGCTCACCCGCCGGATCCGCGACGCCGGCGCCATGAAGGGCGGCGTGTTCAGCGGTGCCGACGCGGCGTTGACCGCCGACGAGCAGCTGGACGCGGTCCGGTCGCAGGCAGCGATGGAGGGCGCGAGCTTCTCGTCGATCGTCTCGACGCCCGAGACCTACGTGGTCCCCGCGGTCGGCGAGCAGATCGGCCGGCTTGCCGTGCTCGACCTCGGCGTCAAGGCATCGACCACCCGCTACCTCGCCCAGCGCGGGTTCGAGGTGCACGTCGTGCCGCAGGACATCGACGCCGCCGCGCTCGAGGCGCTCGCCCCGGACGCGCTCTTCTACTCGAACGGCCCGGGCGACCCCGCCGCGAGCGATGCCCAGGTGGCGCTGCTGCAGGAGAGCCTGAAGACCGGACGACCGTTCTTCGGCATCTGCTTCGGCAACCAGCTGCTCGGTCGCGCCCTCGGGTTCGGCACGTACAAGCTCCCCTTCGGCCACCGCGGCATCAACCAGCCGGTGCTCGACACCACGACCGGCAAGGTCGAGATCACGAGCCAGAACCACGGCTTCGCGGTCGACGCGCCCCTCGGCGAGGTCATCGAGTCGCCGGCCGGGTTCGGCCGGGTCGAGGTCTCCCACTACTCCCTGAACGACCAGGTCGTCGAGGGCCTCCGCGCGCTCGACGTGCCCGCGTTCAGCGTGCAGTACCACCCCGAGGCGGCGGCCGGCCCGCACGACTCGATGTACCTCTTCGACCGGTTCGCGGACCTGGTGCGCGCGCGTCGTGACGGGACGCCGCTCGACGCGGCGACCGCCGACGCCACGACCCCCGCAGCAGACCCGACGCACGCGTCGGGTGCGACGAACGAAAGCAGCAACTGATGCCGAAGCGCCAAGACATCAACTCCGTCCTCGTCATCGGCTCCGGCCCGATCGTCATCGGCCAGGCCGCCGAGTTCGACTACTCCGGCACCCAGGCGTGCCGCGTCCTCCGTGCCGAGGGCGTCCGTGTCATCCTCGTCAACCCGAACCCGGCGACGATCATGACCGACCCGGACTTCGCCGACGCGACGTACATCGAGCCGATCACCGACGCCTCGCTCGAGGAGATCATCCGCATCGAGAAGCCCGACGCGGTCCTGCCGACCCTCGGTGGGCAGACGGCGCTGAACGCGGCGATCTCCCTCGACAAGGCAGGGATCCTCGAGAAGCACGGCGTGGAGCTCATCGGTGCGAAGGTCGACGCCATCCAGCGCGGCGAGGACCGCCAGCTCTTCAAGGAACTCGTCCTCGAGTCCGGCGCCGACGTCGCCCGCAGCCACATCGCGCACACGCTGGAGGAGGCGAAGGAGTACGCGGCCGACCTCGGCTACCCGCTCGTCGTCCGCCCGTCCTTCACGATGGGTGGTCTCGGCTCGGGCTTCGCCTACAACGAGGAGGAGCTCGTCCGCTTCGTCGGTGACGGCCTGCAGTCGAGCCCCACGACCGAGGTCCTGCTCGAGGAGTCGATCCTCGGGTGGAAGGAGTACGAGCTCGAGCTGATGCGGGACAACTACGACAACACCGTCGTGATCTGCTCGATCGAGAACGTCGACCCGGTGGGTGTCCACACCGGCGACTCGATCACCGTCGCGCCCGCGCTGACGCTGACCGACCGCGAGTACCAGAACATGCGGAACATCGGCATCGACATCATCCGTCGTGTCGGTGTCGACACCGGTGGCTGCAACATCCAGTTCGCCGTCGACCCGTCGAACGGCCGCGTCATCGTCATCGAGATGAACCCGCGCGTCTCCCGTTCGTCGGCGCTCGCGTCGAAGGCCACCGGCTTCCCGATCGCGAAGATCGCCGCGAAGCTCGCCATCGGGTACCGCCTCGACGAGATCGAGAACGACATCACCCGCGTCACACCGGCGAGCTTCGAGCCGACGCTCGACTACGTGGTCGTGAAGACCCCGCGGTTCGCGTTCGAGAAGTTCCCCGCGGCGGATGCCACCCTGACCACGACGATGAAGAGCGTCGGCGAGGCGATGGCGATCGGCCGCAACTACGCCACCGCCCTGCAGAAGTCGCTCCGCTCGCTCGAGAAGCGCGGATCGTCCTTCCACTGGGACACCCCGGCGGCGGAGCTCGACAAGGACGCCCTGCTCGCGAAGTCGGCGATCCCGACCGACGGTCGCATCGTCACCGTGCAGCAGGCGCTCGTCGCCGGCGCCACCGCTGCCGAGGTGTTCGAGGCCACGAAGATCGACCCGTGGTTCATCGACCAGATCGTGCTCATCAACGAGGTCGCCGACGAGGTCCGGGCCGCCGAGACCCTCGACGCGGACACCCTGCGCTGGGCGAAGGAGCACGGCTTCAGCGACGCCCAGATCGCCTCGCTCCGGAGCACCGGCGACCAGACCGTCACCGAGCAGGACGCGCGCGACGCCCGCCAGGCGTTGGGCATCCGCCCGGTCTTCAAGACCGTCGACACCTGCGCCGGCGAGTTCCCCGCCCTCACGCCGTACCACTACTCGTCGTACGACGCCGAGACCGAGGTCGCCCCGAGCGACCGCAAGAAGGTCGTCATCCTCGGTTCCGGTCCGAACCGCATCGGGCAGGGCGTCGAGTTCGACTACTCCTGCGTGCACGCGTCCTTCGCGCTGAGCGCCGCCGGGTTCGAGACGATCATGATCAACTGCAACCCCGAGACGGTCTCGACCGACTACGACACCTCGGACCGCCTGTACTTCGAGCCGCTCACCACCGAGGACGTCCTCGAGGTCATCGAGGCCGAGGCCGCGTCCGGCGAGCTGGTCGGCGTGGTCGTGCAGCTCGGCGGTCAGACGGCCCTGGGTCTGGCGAAGCCGCTCGAGGCGGCGGGGATCCCGATCCTCGGCACCAGCCCGAGCGCGATCGACTCCGCCGAGGAGCGCGGCCAGTTCTCCGCGATCCTCGACGCCGCGGGCCTCCTCGCGCCGCGGAACGGCACCGCCCACGACCTCGCCAGCGCGACCGCGGTGGCCGAGGAGATCGGCTACCCCGTCCTCGTCCGCCCGTCCTTCGTGCTCGGCGGCCGCGGGATGGAGATCCTGTACGACTCCCCGTCGCTCGCGGACTACTTCGACCGGATGGCCGACCAGGCGATCATCGGCCCGGAGCTCCCGCTGCTGGTCGACCGCTTCCTCGACGACGCGGTGGAGATCGACGTCGACGCGCTCTTCGACGGCGAGCGGCTCTACATCGGCGGGATCATGGAGCACCTCGAAGAGGCCGGCATCCACTCCGGCGACTCCGCCTGCACCCTGCCGCCGGTGGGCCTCGGCCGTGCCGAGATCCAGGGCGTCGTCGACGCGACCGAGAAGATCGCGCGCGGCATCGGCGTCCAGGGCCTGCTCAACGTGCAGTTCGCCATCGGTGCCGGGGTCCTCTACGTGCTCGAGGCGAACCCGCGCGCCAGCCGCACGGTGCCCTTCGTCTCGAAGGCGCTCGGCATCCCGCTGGCCAAGGCGGCTTCGCGGATCATGACCGGCACGACGATCGACACGCTCGTCTCCGAGGGGCTCCTGCCCGCCCGTGACGGCGCGTTCGTGCCGATCCAGTCGCCGATCGCCGTGAAGGAGGCCGTGCTGCCCTTCCGCCGGTTCCGCACCCACGACGGCCAGGTCGTCGACTCGGTGCTGAGCCCCGAGATGCGCTCCACCGGCGAGGTCATGGGCATCGACCGCGACTTCCCGCGCGCGTTCCTCAAGTCGCAGGAGGCCGCGTACGGCGGACTCCCGACGAGCGGCACCGTGTTCGTGAGCGTCGCCGACACCGACAAGCGCGCCATCGTGCTCCCGGTGCACCGGCTGCAGCAGCTCGGTTTCACGATCACCGCGACCGAGGGCACGGCGGAGATCCTGCGCCGCAACGGCATCGAGGTCACGCTGGTGGGCAAGTTCAGCGAGGGCGGCGAGAGCGTCGTCGACCTGCTGGCCCGCAACGAGGTCGACATCGTCATCAACACGCCGTCGGGTGCCGCCGGTCGTGCGGACGGGTACGAGATCCGTGCGGCGACGGTCGCGGCGGACAAGCCGCTGTTCACGACGATCGCGCAGCTCGGGGCCGCGGTCGCGGCGATCGAGACGATCGGGTCGCCGCACAGCGTGCGGAGCCTGCAGGACTACGCCCTCGAGCGCGCCACCTGGTGAGCGCCACGACCGATCCGGGAGGCGCGGCCTCCTTCGGCGTCCGGCTCGCGTCCGCCATCGGGTCGCGTTCCGCCCTCTGCGTCGGCATCGACCCCCACGCCGCCACCCTGGCGGCGTGGGGGCTCGGCCGCGACGAGCAGGGCCTGACCCGGTTCGGGGCCATCCTGGTCGACGCGGCCGCCGGCCGCGCCGCGATCGTGAAGCCGCAGATCGCGTTCTTCGAGGCCGCGGGGGTGGCGGGCTACCGCGCGCTCGACGCGACGATCCGTCGGGCACGCGATGCGGGCCTCCTGGTCGTCGCGGACGTCAAGCGCGGCGACATCGGGTCGACGGGGGACGACTACGCACTCGCGTGGCTGGACCGCGACGGACCCTTCGCCGCCGACGCGATGACGGTCTCGCCGTACCTCGGCTACGGCTCGCTGACCGGCACGGTGGACGTCGCACGTCGGAACGGAGCGGGCGTCTTCGTGCTCGCCGCCACGAGCAACCCCGAGGCGCGCGTGCTGCAGACCGCGGTGCTCGCCGAGGGTCCTCGTTCGGGGCGGAGCGTCGCTGCCGGTATCGTCTTGGACGTGGCAGACGACAACCGGAGAGGCGGCGACCAGCCCCTCGGCGACGTCGGGCTCGTGCTCGGCGCGACCCTCGACCTCGACGACTTCGGCATCGACGCGGACACGATCGGCACCTCGCCGATCCTCGCACCGGGCTTCGGTGCCCAGGGCGCCCGCATCGAGGACCTCCGCGCGCTGTACGGCGCCCGCGCCGAGCAGGTCCTCGTCAGCGAGTCGCGCGGCCTGCTCACCGACGGTCCGGACGGCGTCGCCGCCCTCGTGGCAGACCGTGCGGACCGCATCCGTGCCGCGCTGGGGGCCGCCGCATGACGACGGACCGCGACGACCTGCCCGCACACCGGAACCCGCCGGAGGTCGACCGGGTCGCCGCGGCTGCCGCCGCCGTGGCCGCACGTCGTGCCCGCGCCGCCGTCAAGGCCAAGGACCGGATGCGCGAGGAGATGGGCCCGGAGTTCGACGAGGTCGACTGGCAGAAGCTGGACCCCCGGCAGTACGACCCGCGACGCATCATCCGTGACGCGCTGCTCGACTCCGGCAGCAGCGTGGCCGCCGTGCAGACGGCGCAGGTGACCGCCTCCAAGGTCCGTGCGACGGCACCCGTGGTGCCGCTCGCCGTCGGCGAGGCAGCACCGTTCGACGCCGAGGCGACCTGACGCCGGATCACGTGACCGTGTGACGGCCAGGAGGCGNNCCNTCCNNGCNAGCGCCGGNGCGCTCGGCNCCGAGCTGCAGGTCGACATCGCCGTCGTGGAGGAGCACGGGGTGTCCCGGTCGAGCGACCAGAAGTGGATGCCTGCGAGACCGTTCGCCTTCGCGTAGGCGGTCAGCGTGTCGACGTCGGCGAGGGGGAACACCTCGTCCGAGGCGTCGTTCACACCGATCATCGGGGTGACCTCGATCTTCGACGGCGCGATGCCGTAGGTGTGCTCGAGGTTCGTGACGGCCTGGATCGAGGACTTGCCCA
>NZ_BACZ01000333.1 GCF_000333375.1 Curtobacterium sp. B18 | reverse complement strand
CGGTCAACATCCGGCTGTTCGCGGACCGCCGTGACCGACGCACGCTGAACGGTGTCGTCCGTCGGGTGCTGCTCGTGCTGCTCGGCGCCTGCGCCGGCGTGCTGTCGCTCGTCTACCTCACCCTGCCGGCCCGCCCGACCGCGGTCATGTCGACGGGGGTCGCCGGCGGGCTGCTCGGGGGAGCGGCGGTGGTGCTGCTCGTCTGGGCGGCCGTCGACGCGATCCGGGCGCGACGGCGGGAGTGACCCACGGCGGGCTCCAGCGCAGCCGCGCGGGGCCCGCCGACCGGTCCGCTACACTCGTCCGGGACCCAGCGCGGTCCGCAGACCTTCACAACACGATCGAACGGGACATCGAAGACTCATGGCCAGTACCACTGACATCAAGAACGGCGCCGTTCTCATCATCGACGGGCAGCTCTGGTCGGTCGTCGAGTTCCAGCACGTCAAGCCGGGCAAGGGCGGCGCGTTCGTCCGCACCAAGCTGAAGAACGTCGTGTCGGGCAAGGTCGTCGACCGCACCTTCAACGCGGGTGCGAAGATCGACACCGCGACGGTCGACCGCCGTGACTACCAGTTCCTCTACGAGGACGGCGACTCGTACGTGTTCATGGACACCGACACCTACGACCAGATCCCGGTCTCGGCGACGGTCGTCGGCGACGCGAAGAACTACCTGCTCGAGTCCGCGATGGTCACCATCGCGATGAACGAGGGCAACCCGCTCTACGTCGAGCTCCCGACGTCGATCGTGACCGAGGTCGAGACCGAGCCCGGCCTGCAGGGCGACCGTTCCTCCGGTGGCACGAAGGACGCGACCATCATCGCGACCGGTCACCGCATCCAGGTCCCGCTCTACCTCGAGAGCGGCACCACGGTGAAGATCGACACGCGCGACGGCAGCTTCCTCGGCCGCGTCAACTCCTAGGCGCCGGCCGTATGAGTGCTCGTTCGAAGGCCCGCAAGCGCGCCCTCGACATGCTGTACGTGGCCGAGGTGCGTGAGCTCCCGATCGCGGACGTCCTCGCCACCGAGACCGTCCGTCACCTCGACCAGCCGGAGCGCGCCTCCAGCTGGGACTACGCCCGTCAGATCGTCACGGGCATCGACGACGCGCGCCACGAGATCGACGCGGTGATCGTCGAGCACGCCCAGGGCTGGTCGATCGCCCGCATGCCGGTGCTCGACCGCTGCATCCTGCGCATGGGCGTCTGGGAGCTCCGGTTCAACCCGGAGGTCCCGGACGCGGTCGCGATCGCCGAGGCCGTCGAGCTCGCCCAGTCGCTCTCGACGGAGGAGTCCGCGGGGTTCGTCAACGGCGTGCTCGGCGCGGTCGCCGGCGGTCGTGCACCGTCCGGTCGGACGGTCGCAAAGGACCAGGAGTCCCCGTAGGGTTGACACGTCAGCATCCTTTATGCCGTCGGTGAAGCGGGG
>NZ_BACZ01000334.1 GCF_000333375.1 Curtobacterium sp. B18 | reverse complement strand
ACCAGGTAGTGGTCGTGCAGCGCGAGGGGGCCGTCGGCCCCGACGCCCATCGAGTGCTCGTCGCTCGAGACGGGGGCGCCGGAGTTGGTCGTGGTGGTGGGGGTACCGGACGGGGTGCCGGTCGTGTTCTGGTCGGACACGGTTCCTCCTTGGGTGGAACGGTTGGTTCGGTCAGGGGTGCTCGGGTTGCTCGTGGTCCCGGTTCGGTGCCGGGAGCGGGGACGACTGCGGATCGTTCCCGGGTCGGGGTGTCTGCGGTCGTCCCCGGGTCGGGGTGTCTGCGGTCAGGCCGGGACGGCCCCGGTGTCGTCGCGCTCGGCGGCGGCGCACTGCTCGCAGATGCCCCAGTAGGTGACCTCGGCCGTGGTGACGGCGAAGCCGTGGGTCTCGGACGGCGTGAGGCAGGGCGCGTGGCCGACGGCGCAGTCGACGTCCTCGATCGCACCGCACATCGTGCAGACGATGTGGTGGTGGTTGTCACCGGTCCGCCGCTCGTACCGCGCGGGGCTGCCCGCCGGCTCGATCCGCCGCACCAACCCGACGCCGGTGAGCGCCGCGAGGACGCCGTAGACCGCCTGGTGACTGGTGGTCGGCAACTCGGCGGTGAGCGCGGTGACGATGTCGTCGGCCGTCGCGTGCGGCATCGTCGCGGTCGCCCGCAGGACGGCGAGCCGTGGCGTCGTGACCCGCAGGCCGGAGGCGCGGAGCAGATCGGCGTCGACGTCCATGCTGGGCCTTTCTTTTGCAGGAATCAAGACAACACCGTCACTGTACACCAGGCGGCCCACCCGGCCAGCGCGACCGCACCGCCCAGACGCATTCCCGGAGCGGAATACGATGTGTCACGATCCGGTCGCGATCACCTGCAACGCCCCTGGGAGTGCCCGATCCCGCGCTAGCGTCCCGCCATGTCCACGCAACAGGGCCTGCCGCAGCAGGCGAACCGTGCCGAGGACGTCCGGGGGATCATCGCGCAGCGGG
>NZ_BACZ01000335.1 GCF_000333375.1 Curtobacterium sp. B18 | reverse complement strand
GTCGCGTTCTTCATCCCGAACGTCACGAGCATGGTCGCGATGGCCATCGTGTTCGGCTCGGTGTTCTCGGACGGGTTCGGGCTCGTCAACGCCGCCCTCCGCGCCGTCGGTGCCGATCCGGTCGGCTGGCTGTCGTCGTACTGGGGCATCAAGGTGACCATCGCACGAGCAGGCACACGCCGGCGTGCTGGCCGCGGCCGATGCGCCCGCGGAGCTGGTGGAGCTGCGAGACGCCGAAGCGGTCGGCGTCGAGCACGGCCATCATCGAGGCGTTCGGGACGTCGACCCCGACCTCGATCACGGTCGTCGCGACGAGCACGTCGACGGCTCCGGCCGCGAACGACGTCATCACGCGGTCCTTCTCGTCCGCCGACATGCGGCCGTGCAGCACCTCGATCCGGCGGTCGGCGAGCACCGGCATCGTGCGCATCCGCTCCGCCGTGGCGAGGACGGTGGCCGGCGCGTGCTCCGGCGTGTCGTCGTCGGGCTCGGGGTCGGGTCCGCCGTCGTCCTCGGCGTGGGCGTCGTCGATCGCCGGGCACACCACGAACGCCTGACGACCGTCGGCGAGCTCCTCGGCCATGCGGGTCCAGATGCGGGACTCCCAGCCGGGGTGCTCGGCGAGCGGGACCGTGAACGTCTCGACGCCGGCACGTCCGGAGGGCAGCCCGGTGATCGTCGAGACGTCGAGGTCGCCGAACACCGTCATCGCCACCGTGCGCGGGATCGGCGTGGCGGTGAGGACGAGCACGTGCGGTGGCGTCGCCCCCTTGGTGCGGAGAGCCTCGCGCTGCTCCACGCCGAACCGGTGCTGCTCGTCGACGACGACGAGCCCGAGCTCGGCGAAGTCGACGCGGTCGCCGAGGAGCGCGTGCGTGCCGACCACGAGTCGCGAGCTGCCGGACGCCGCCGCGAGCAGTGCCCGGCGCCGTTCGTCGGTCGACTGTGACCCCGTGAGGATCACCGGCCGGAGCTCGGCGGCGAGGTCGGGGCCGAGGAACTTCACGATCGACCGGAGGTGCTGCGCCGCGAGGACCTCGGTCGGGGCGATCAGCGCGGACTGCCCACCGGACTCGGCGACCGTCAGCATCGCCCGGATCGCCACGAGGGTCTTGCCGGAGCCGACCTCGCCCTGCACCAGGCGGTGCATCGGCCAGTCGCGGGCGAGGTCGTGGGCGATCTCGGCCCCCACCGACCGCTGGTCGTCGGTGAGCGTGAACGGCAGCGCCCGGTCGAAGCGTTCGAGGATCCCACCCGGTGCGGCGGACCGTGCCGTGGCCGCGGTCGCTCGGGCCGCGATCCGACGCTGCACCAGGGCCGTCTGCAGCACGAACGCCTCGCGGTAGCGGAGGGCGTCCTCGGCCCGCTTGAAGTCCGCGACCTTCTCGGGGCGGTGCAGCAGCTCGAGCGCTCGGCGGAACGGCACGAGGTCTAGCCGGTTCCGGACGCGCCGCGGGATCGGGTCGTCGACGTCCGGGAGCGTGTCGAGCACGATCCGCTATCGACTTCGCGATCTGGCACGAGGTGAGCG
>NZ_BACZ01000336.1 GCF_000333375.1 Curtobacterium sp. B18 | reverse complement strand
CTGATGCTGGGCGCGGAGGGCTTCAACACCTACACGACGGACCTCGGCGAAGAGGGCCTCGATCTGGGCAAGCTCTACGATTACGACATCATCTGCCTGGATCTCAACCTGCCGGACATGCATGGCTACGACGTGCTGAAGAAGCTGCGCGTCGCCAAGGTGCAGACCCCGGTGCTGATCCTGTCCGGCGTGTCCGAGATGGACAGCAAGGTCCGTGCGCTCGGCTTCGGCGCCGACGATTATGTCGTGAAGCCCTTCCACCGCGAGGAACTGGTCGCCCGCATCCATGCGATCGTCCGCCGCTCGAAGGGCCACAGCCAGTCGGTCATCAAGACGGGCAAGCTGCAGGTCAATCTCGATGCCAAGACAGTCGAGGTGACTCTAGAGGTCCCCGGGACCGGCTGAAT
>NZ_BACZ01000337.1 GCF_000333375.1 Curtobacterium sp. B18 | reverse complement strand
CACACCGGGGAGATCGACGGGAAGCTCGACCGGCTCGAGGCCGCGCTCGGGGACTGACCGCGGTCGGGTCTGACTCCGGTCGGGTCTGACTTCGGTCGGGTCTGACTTCGGTCGGGTCTGACTTCGGTCGGGTCTGACTCCGGTCGGGTCTGACTCCGGCCGGGTCTGACTCCGGCCGGGTCTGGCCGGGCTCGGGGTCTGCCCGACGCCGGTCAGAAGTACATGCGGCCGCGGGCCGACTCCGCCTCGGCCTGGCGGAGTGCCTCGGCGACCTCGGGGTCGGACCCCTCGTACCGGCGCGAACGTGCGCCCGGGTCCGTGTACCGGTGCATCACGAACCACAGCACCGCGAGCCCCGCGAGGACGACCACCGTCACGATCCACCAGCCCATGCCGTCACCCTAGCGCTCGTGGGGCCGGTCGTCCGGTGCCGGTGCTTCGTGCCGGTGGTCGGTGCCCGCGCGCCGAGCCCCGTTCGGCGCCCGGGTTCGGGGCCTGCGTCCCGTGCCCGTGCGACACGCCGGGGGCCTCCCGGCGATGTCGGTGGTCGGGTGTCTCATGGTGCCCATCGAGCCGCACCCGGCGACTCGGAGCCACCCTGGTGGCGGAGCGACGACGAGGAGCACGTGATGATGCACGACGGCTGGTGCCCCGACTGCGACCTGCGGACGGTCGTCATCGACACCGACGAGCAGGGCCAGAGTGCCTGGGCGAGCTGCACCGAGTGCGGCGCCGGGTGGGTCCACCGCGACGAACTGCCCGGGCTGGTCGCCTCGACCCCCGCGCAGCCGGAGCGCCGCGCGGCCTGACGACGGTCGAATCGATTCGTCGGGCCGCTTCCGTTCGGCCTTTGGAGCGGTCTACACTGCTGAGACCGGCCACTTGCAGTGGCCGGTCAGTCCACGTTCGCCGCTGAACCAGGACCGCTCTCCGCCCGCCGTGGGTCGCACCGTTCGCGACGTCGACGGCCCGGAGGCCCGGTGCGGCGACCAGGCGCACCCACGGTCCCAGCCGACTCACGTGAGTCGACTTCCGGAAGCCGTCCCGCTCCTCCCGTCCAGAACAGGCACCATGTCCCAGCTCACGCCTGCGCGCCGCGCGCTCGCGCTCGTCGCCCTCGCCCTCGGCGGGTTCGCCATCGGTTCGACCGAGTTCGTCGCGATGGGGCTCCTGCCGAACATCGCCGAGGCACTCCTGCCGCGGCAGTACGGCCTCGACCCCGACGCCGGGATCGCTCACGCCGGCTGGCTCGTGAGCGCGTACGCCCTCGGCGTCGTCGTCGGTGCCCCCACGATCGCGGCGATGTCGGCGAAGTTCCCGCGCAAGGGGCTGATCCTCGTGCTGCTGGTCGGGTTCGTCCTGGCGACGGTCGCGAGCGCGGTCCTGCCGTCGTTCGGCCTCGTCCTCGTGGCACGGTTCGTCGCGGGGCTGCCGCACGGTGCGTACTTCGGCATCGCCTCCATCGTGGCGGGGGACATCATGGGCCCGGGCAAGCGTGGCAAGGGCATCGCGATGGTGCTGCTCGGCCTGTCCGTCGCGAACGTCGTGGGCGTCCCGGCGATCACCTGGGTCGGGCAGGTCGCCAGCTGGCGCATCGCCTACGGCGTCGTCGCCGTCCTGTTCGCCCTGACGTTCCTCGCGGTGTGGGCCTTCGTGCCGCGCAGTGCCCGTGACGAGCACGCGACGATCGGTCGCGAGCTCCGGGCGTTCCGCGTGCCGCAGGTCTGGATGGTCATGGGCCTCGGCGCCGTCGGGTTCGGTGGGTTCTTCGCGGTCTACTCGTACATCTCGCCGCTCGTGCAGAACGTCACCGGTCTGCCCGAGTCGTTCGTGCCGCTCGTCCTCGTGGTCGTCGGCATCGGCATGGTCGTCGGCGGTGTGCTCGGCGGGCACCTCGCCGACCACAGCGTCAAGCGGACCATCTACGTCGGCATGTTCGCGCTGATCGGGGCCCTGCTCGTGACCGTTCTCACCGCGCAGTGGGTGTGGGGCATGTTCCTCGGGGCGTTCCTCCTCGGAGCCACCTCGTCCGCGATCCCACCGGCCGTGCAGTCCCGCCTGATGGACGTCGCCGGTGACGCCCGGACGATCGCGGCGGCGCTCAACCACTCGGCGTTCAACATCGGGAACTCGCTCGGGGCGGCCCTCGGCGGCGCGGTCATCGCGGCTGGCTTCGGCTTCACCGCCCCGGGGTGGCTCGGCATCGTGCTGGCGCTCCTCGGGGTCGGCATGACGATGATCAGCTACGACGCCGAGCGTCGGGGTGCCCGGCGGGCTTCGTTGCGGGCGTCGTCGCCGACAACCGGGCCGATCACCGCGCCGATCCCGCTCGGCTGACGCGGCTCTGTCTCCTATCGTGAGCAGAATTGGTCGGGTCCTGTTCGAGGACCCGACCTTTTCTGCTCACGAAGCGCGTGCGGTGGGCGCGACCGCCCGCGGGACGGGAGGCACGGTGAGGAGCCGACCCGCGCCTCCCGTCGGTCGGGTGCCGCGGTCGATCCCGAATGGTGAGCAGAAGAGGT
>NZ_BACZ01000338.1 GCF_000333375.1 Curtobacterium sp. B18 | reverse complement strand
AGTCGCATAAGGGAGAGCGTCGACCGATGCCCTTGAGAGCCTTCAACCCAGTCAGCTCCTTCCGGTGGGCGCGGGGCATGACTATCGTCGCCGCACTTATGACTGTCTTCTTTATCATGCAACTCGTAGGACAGGTGCCGGCAGCGCTCTGGGTCATTTTCGGCGAGGACCGCTTTCGCTGGAGCGCGACGATGATCGGCCTGTCGCTTGCGGTATTCGGAATTCGCCGAAGGGGTACCCGGCGCCGTACGACGGGGACCACACCATCAGGGCGTCCGAGCTGCCGGCGTGCACCGCCGTCGCGAGCGCGCGGAAGGCCTGCACGAACTGGGTCGGCTGCTGCCCCCACCGCACCCACGTGCCGTTCATCTGCGGTGCGAACCGGACGAGGACCTGGGTGTCGTACTGCCGGTGGACGTCCTCGAGCAGGGTGTTCGCGGCTCGGGCGTCGGCGGCGGTCAGGGACCCGAGCGACCGGTCGGGCTCGAAGCTCACGACGAGGACCGCGCCCTGCGTCGCCGCCGCTCGGGTCGCGCGGAGGAACTCCTTGCGGGCGCTGCGGTCGAGCGGGTACGGGATCTCGACGCCGTACATCGACGGTGTCGCGCCGAGGCGTCCGGCGTAGCCGTCGGGGGCGTCGTCACCCCAGTCGATGTCCGGCCCGAACCAGGTCGTCCCGGAGCTCGGTCCTACCGCGGCGGCGTTCGTCGCCGACGCCGCGGCAGCGGTGGTGGTCGCCGACGTCGCTGCGGGCGTCGTCGCCTGCACCGCGGACGCCGGCGGCGCACCGCCCAGCGCGAACGT
>NZ_BACZ01000339.1 GCF_000333375.1 Curtobacterium sp. B18 | reverse complement strand
AGCTCGCCCGACCAGGTGCGCTGGATCCTCTCGGACTCCGAGGCCGTCGCGATCATCGTCGAGCAGGAGGAGCACGCACGCCGGGTGGCGTCGATCGCGCCGGACCTGCCGCACCTCGGCCAGCACTGGACGATCGACGGCGGCGGCCTGGACGACCTGGTCCGCCTCGGCGAGGACGTCACCGACGCCGAGCTCGACGCGCGCACGGTCGACGTGCACGGCCACGACGACGCCACGATCATCTACACCTCGGGGACGACGGGCCGGCCGAAGGGCTGCGTGCTCCGGCACGACAACTTCACCGCGACGGTCGAGGGCGCGTCCGAGGCGATGCCCGAAGTCGTCGCCGACGGCGCCTCGACGCTGCTGTTCATCCCGATGGCCCACGTCTTCGCGCGGTTCATCGCGGTGATGTCGGTCTCCGCCGGGGTCCTCGTCGGCCACGAGCCGGACACGAAGGACCTCATGCACGCGGTCTCGACGTTCAAGCCGTCGTTCCTGCTCGCCGTGCCGCGTGTGTTCGAGAAGATCTACAACTCGGCCGAGCAGAAGGCCGACCTCGGTGGCAAGGGTCGCATCTTCCGGGCCGCCGCGAAGACCGCGGTCGCGCACTCCGAGGCCCTCGCGGCGGGCAGGGTCCCGCTCGGCCTGGCGCTCCGCTTCAAGCTGTTCGACCGGCTCGTGTACGCGAAGCTCCGCGACGCCATCGGTGGACGGGTCCGCTACGCCGTGAGCGGCTCGGCGCCGCTCTCACCGCGCCTGTCGCACTTCTTCCGGTCGATCGGGGTGCTCATCCTCGAGGGGTACGGCCTCACCGAGACGACCGCACCCGCCACCGTCAACCGGGCCGGTGAGCTCCGGATCGGCAGCGTCGGCCGTGCGCTCCCCGGGGTCGAGATCCGCATCGCGGACGACGGCGAGATCCTCATCCGCGGCGTCGACGTGTTCGACCGCTACTGGCACAACGACGAGGCCACGGCGAAGGCGCTCGTCGACGGGTGGTTCCGGACCGGCGACCTCGGTCGGCTCGACGAGAACGGCGTCCTGACGGTGACGGGCCGCGCCAAGGAGCTCATCGTCACGGCGAGCGGCAAGAACGTCGCGCCGGCGCCGCTCGAGGACGGGATCCGCGAGCACCCGCTCATCGGCCAGGTCGTCGTCGTCGGCGAGGGCAAGCCGTTCGTCGCCGCCCTCGTCACGCTCGACCGCGACATGCTCGGCGGCTGGTGCGAGGCCCGGGGCATCTCCCCCGCCCTGTCCGCCCACGAAGCCGCCTACGACGAGCGGGTGCACCAGGCCGTCCAGGAGGCCATCGACGCCGCGAACCAGCGGGTCTCACGGGCGGAGTCGGTGCGGTCGTTCACGATCCTCGACACCGAGCTCACCGAGGCGTCCGGGCACCTCACGCCGAAGCTGACGATCAAGCGCCAGGTCGTGCTGCGGGACTTCGCCGCCGACGTCGAGCACATCTACTCGGGGTCGAAGGTGCAGACCACCGCGACGCCCGTCGTCGAGGGGCGCCGTCGGCGGGGCTAGGGCACCAGCGCAGGCCAGGAGGCGCGGTGGGTGCGGGGTGCGGTCCGCGACCGCGCGGGATCAGGCGTCCTGCGGTTGCTCCGCTGCGGGGGCGTCGAGGACGGCCGTCGAGGAGGTCGTGACCTGGACCTCGGTGGCGCGGCGGTTGGTACGGGTCCGGTGCTAGCTGAGATCGTCGTCCTGAGCGATCATGGGGGTGTCCTGGGGGGTGTGGCGTACGACATCGGTGGGAAGCCGACGGCTATACGGTACCCCCTCGTCAGGCCCGGACGACAATCCCGCGTTGGGGTGTCAGGGGAACCATTCCTGCGCGCGGATGTCACGGAGTAGCCGGCGGCGGACGTCCGGGTCGAGCGTCATCACGTAGACCGTGCGGTCGAGGTGGTCGACCTCGTGCTGCAGCGCCTCGGCCATGAGCCCGGTGCCCTCGAGCACGACCTCGGCCCCGTCGACGTCCACGCCGCGGACCTTGGCGTACGGGGACCGCCGGGTCGGGTAGGACAGCCCGGGCACCGACAGGCACCCCTCGTCCATCAGCTCCGGCTCCCCGCCGACCTCGACGATCTCGGGGTTGAGGACGTAGCCGACCTCGCCGTCGACGTTGTACGAGAAGGCGCGCACCCCGACACCGATCTGCGGGGCGGCCACGCCGGCACGACCGGGTTCCTTGACGGTGTCGATCAGGTCCTGCACGAGGTCACGGATGCCCTGGCTCCCGACGGCGTCCGGACGGATCGGGTCGGCCGGGGAACGGAGGACGGGGTCGCCGAACAGGCGGATGGGACGGACGGTCAATTTACTGCAGCACCACCAGGAGGTCGCCGGCGTCCACCTGCTGGGTCGCCGGGATCGCGAGACGGCCGACGGTCCCCGCGACGGGTGCCGTGATGGCCGCTTCCATCTTCATCGCCTCGATGCTCGCCACGGCCTGACCGGCCTCGACGACGTCACCGACGGCGACCTTGAGCGTCACGACGCCGGAGAACGGCGCCGCGACGTGCTTCGGGTCGGTCTTGTCCGCCTGCTCGGCGGCCTTCGTCTCGACCTCGATCGACCGGTCACGGACGTACACCGGGCGGAGCTGCCCGTTCATCGTCGCCATGACCGTGCGGACGCCGCGGGCGTCCGCCTCGCCGATCGCCTCGAGGCCGACGAACAGGTCCACGCCCTTGCCGAGCGGCACGACGTGCTCCTGCCCGGGACGCAGGCCGTACAGGTAGTCGACGGTCGGGACGACGGAGAGGTCGCCGTACTGCTCGCGGACGCGCGCGAACTGCTGCGTCGGCTGCGGGAAGAGCAGGCGGTTGAGGGCCTGTCGCCGTTCGGGACCGGGGGTGTCCAGGTGTGCCCGCTCGGCGTCCGGCACCGGCGTGACCTCGAGCCGCACCTCGCGCCCCGCGAGCACCTTCGAGCGGAACGGCTCGGGCCAGCCGCCCGGCAGGTCGCCGAGCTCGCCGGCCATGAAGCCGACGACGGAGTCCGGGATGTCGTACTTCTCGGGGTGCTGCTCGAAGTCGACCGGGTCGGCGTCCACCGCGGCGAGCTGCAGTGCGAGGTCGCCGACGACCTTCGACGACGGCGTCACCTTCGTCGGGCGACCGAGGATCCGGTTCGCCTCGGCGTACCAGTCCTCGACCTGCTCGAACCGGTCGCCGAGGCCGAGGGCGATGGCCTGCTGGCGGAGGTTGGACAACTGGCCGCCCGGGATCTCGTGCTTGTACACGCGGCCGGTCGGCCCGGGCAGCCCGGACTCGAACGGGGCGTACGCGCGCCGCACGGCCTCCCAGTAGGGCTCGAGGTCGCCGACGGCGTCGAGCGACAGCCCCGTGTCGCGCTCGGTGTGCGCCAGGGCGGCGACGAGCGCCGACATGCTCGGCTGGCTCGTCGTGCCGGCCATCGGCGCGGCCGCGACGTCGACGGCGTCCGCACCGGCACGGGCCGCGGCGAGGAGCGTGGCGAGCTGCCCGCCCGCCGTGTCGTGCGTGTGCACGTGCACCGGCTGGTCGAAGCGCTCCCGCAGGGCGGTGACGAGCTGCTCGGCCGCGCCGGCGCGGAGCAGGCCGGCCATGTCCTTGATGCCGATGACGTGCGCACCGGCCTCGACCATCTGCTCCGCGAGGCGGAGGTAGTAGTCGAGCGTGTAGAGGTCCTCGGACGGGTCGAGGAGGTCGGCGGTGTAGCAGAGCGCCGCCTCGGCGACGGCCGTGTCGGTCGCGAGCACGGCCTCGAGCGCCGGACGCAGCTGGCTGACGTCGTTCAGCGCGTCGAACACGCGGAACACGTCGACGCCCGACGCGGCGGCCTCGGCCACGAAGGCGTCCGTCACCTCGGTCGGGTACGGGGTGTAGCCGACCGTGTTCCGGCCGCGCAGCAGCATCTGGATCGGGATGTTCGGCATCGCCTCGCGGAGCGACGCGAGCCGCTCCCACGGGTCCTCGCCGAGGAACCGGAGCGCGACGTCGTAGGTGGCACCGCCCCAGGCCTCGACGCTGAGCAGCTGCGGCGTGAGCCGGGCCACGTACGGCGCGACCGCCACGAGGTCCTTCGTGCGGACGCGGGTGGCCAGGAGCGACTGGTGGGCGTCGCGCATGGTCGTCTCGGTGACGGCGAGCTCGGTCTGGCCACGGAGGGCCTTCGCCCACTCCGCCGGGCCGAGCAGCCGGAGCCGGTCGCGCTGCCCCTCGGGCACCGGGGCACCGAGGTCGATCGTCGGGAGCTTCTCGCTCGGTTCGACGGTCTGCGGGCGTCGCTCGCCGTTCGGCTTGTTGACGGTGACGTCGGCGAGCCAGTTCAGCACCTTCGTGCCGCGGTCCTTCGAGACGTGGCCGCCGAACAGCTGCGGGCGCTCCTCGATGAACTTCGTCGAGATGTCACCGCGGTCGAAGTCGGGGTCCTCGAGCACGGCCTGGAGGAACGGGATGTTCGTCGAGACGCCGCGGATCCGGAACTCCGCGAGGGCACGCTTCGCCCGGGCGACCGCCGCCGGGAAGTCCCGTCCGCGGCAGGTCATCTTCGCGAGCATCGAGTCGAAGTGCGGGCTGATCTGCGCGCCCGTCGCCACCGTTCCGCCGTCGAGACGGACACCCGCGCCACCGGGGCTCCGGTAGGTCGTGATCCGGCCGGTGTCCGGTCGGAAGCCCTGGGTCGGGTCCTCGGTCGTGATGCGCGTCTGGAGCGCCGCACCGTGGACGCGGACGCGGTCCTGCGACAGGCCGAGGTCGGCGAGGGTCTGCCCGGCGGCGATGCGCATCTGCGACTGCACGAGGTCGACGTCCGTGACCTCTTCGGTGACGGTGTGCTCGACCTGGATGCGCGGGTTCATCTCGATGAAGACGTGCTGGCCGGCCCGCTCCCCCTCGGTGTCGAGCAGGAACTCCACCGTGCCGGCGTTCACGTAGCCGATCGACCGGGCGAAGGCGACGGCGTCGCGGTGCAGTGCTGCGGCGATCGACGGGTCGAGGTTCGGCGCCGGGGCGATCTCGACGACCTTCTGGTTCCGGCGCTGCACCGAGCAGTCCCGCTCGAACAGGTGGATCGTGCCGGCGTCGGTGCCGGTCGCGTCGGCGAGGATCTGCACCTCGATGTGGCGCGGGCGGATGACGGCCTGCTCGAGGAACATGGTCGGGTCGCCGAACGCACTGTCGGCCTCGCGCATCGCCTCCTCGAGCGCCGCGCGGAGCTCGGGCTTCGTCTCGACCCGGCGCATCCCACGCCCGCCGCCACCGGCGACGGCCTTGGCGAACACCGGGAAGCCGATCGCGTCGGCACCGGCGAGGAGCTCCTCGATGTCGCGGCTCGCCGGGGTGCTCGCGAGCACGGGCACGCCGGCCGCGACCGCGTGCTCCTTCGCGGTGACCTTGTTGCCCGCCATCTCGAGCACGTGCTCGCCCGGGCCGATGAACGTGATGCCGGCCGCGGCCGCGGCGGCGGCGAGCTCCGGGTTCTCGGACAGGAAGCCGTACCCCGGGTAGATCGCGTCGGCTCCGGACTCGCGCGCGACACGCACGATCTCGGAGACGTCCAGGTAGGCGCGGACCGGGTGCCCGCGCTCCCCGATCAGGTACGCCTCGTCCGCCTTCAACCGGTGCAGGGAGTTGCGGTCCTCGTACGGGTAGACGGCGACGGTGCGCGCACCGAGTTCGTACGCCGCGCGGAACGCACGGATGGCGATCTCGCCACGGTTCGCGACCAGGATCTTGTCGAACACGAGGTCCCTTTCAGCCCGGGTTGAGGTGAGACAACCCTACTGGCGGTAACGTTGCTGACCGTGCATGTACTCAGCGTGAGCTCCCTCAAGGGTGGTGTCGGCAAGACGACGGTGACGCTCGGCCTGACTTCGGCCGCGTTCGCCAAGGGACTGCGCACGCTGGTGGTGGATCTCGACCCGCAGTCGGACGTCTCGACCGGCCTCGACATCAACATCTCCGGGCACCTCAACGTGGCCGACGTCCTCGAGAACCCGAAGGAGAAGATCGTCCGTCAGGCGATCGCCCCCTCGGGCTGGACGAAGGGATCCCAGGGCAAGATCGACGTCATGGTCGGGTCGCCCTCCGCGATCAACTTCGACGGGCCGCACCCGTCCATCCGCGACATCTGGAAGCTCGAAGAGGCCCTCGCGAACGTCGAGCAGGACTACGAGCTCGTCCTCATCGACTGCGCGCCGTCGCTGAACGCCCTGACCCGCACCGCGTGGGCCGCGTCCGACCGTGTGACCGTCGTCACCGAGCCCGGCCTGTTCTCCGTCGCCGCCGCCGACCGTGCCCTCCGTGCGATCGAGGAGATCCGTCGCGGCCTCTCCCCCCGCCTGCAGCCCCTCGGCATCATCGTGAACCGTGCCCGCGTGCAGTCGCTCGAGCACCAGTTCCGCATCAAGGAGCTCCGGGACATGTTCGGCCCGCTCGTGCTCTCGCCGCAGCTGCCCGAGCGGACCTCGCTGCAGCAGGCGCAGGGTGCGGCGAAGCCCCTGCACGTGTGGCCGGGTGAGTCGGCGCAGGAGATGGCGCGGAACTTCGACCAGCTGCTCGAGCGCATCATGCGCACGGGCAAGATCGGCCCGTACGCCGAGGGCGGCGCAGCCTAGGGCGCTCCGCCTGCGCGCGCGGGGGCGGCGCGGCCGCGCGGTGCGTTCCGCGTGCGGCGCGCGCGGCTTCGCCGAGCGGGCCTTCTTCGTCACGCTCGGCGAC
>NZ_BACZ01000340.1 GCF_000333375.1 Curtobacterium sp. B18 | reverse complement strand
CGCCCACGTCATCACGCACTACCACCGCACGATCGACAAGGTGACCGAGCGGTTCCTCGGCAAGCGGCAGATCGGCACCACCGGGCGCGGCATCGGCCCGACCTACGCCGACAAGATCAACCGCGTCGGCATCCGCATCCAGGACATCTTCGACGAGAACATCCTGCGGCAGAAGGTCGAAGCGGCCCTCGACCAGAAGAACCACCTGCTCGTCAAGGTCTTCAACCGCCGCGCCATCGACGCCGACGAGGTCGTCGAGTCGCTGCTGTCCTTCGCCGACCGCCTGCGCCCGATGGTCGCCGACACCGGGCTCGAGATCCACCGCGCACTCGAGCGCGGCGAGACCGTCCTGTTCGAGGCCGGCCAGGCCACCATGCTCGACGTCGACCACGGCACCTACCCGTTCGTGACGTCCTCGTCGGCGACGGCGGGCGGCGCGGCGACCGGCTCCGGCATCGGCCCGGGCAAGCTCGAGCGGATCATCGGCATCGTCAAGGCGTACACGACCCGCGTCGGCGCCGGCCCGTTCCCGACCGAGCTGTTCGACGAGTCCGGGGAGTTCCTGCGGGCGAACGGCTTCGAGTTCGGCACGACCACCGGTCGTCCGCGTCGCTGTGGCTGGTACGACGCCCCGATCGCCCGGTACACGGCGCGCGTCAACGGCGTGACGGACTTCGTGCTGACCAAGCTCGACGTCCTCACCGGGCTGTCGACGATCCCGGTCTGCGTCGCCTACGAGGTCGACGGCGTCCGCGTGGACGAGGTCCCCGTGAACCAGTCGGACTTCCACCACGCCAAGCCCGTCTACGAGGAGTTCCCCGGCTGGACCGAGGACATCACGGGTGCCCGCACGTTCGAGGACCTCCCGAAGAACGCGCGGGACTACGTGCTCGCCGTCGAGGCGATGTCGGGCGCGCGGATCTCCGCGATCGGCGTCGGCCCCGGGCGTGACGCGATCGTCGTGCGGCACGACCTGCTCGGCGCCTCCTGAGCATGCGGGTCCTGTTCGTCTGCAGCGGCAACATCTGTCGTTCGCCG
>NZ_BACZ01000341.1 GCF_000333375.1 Curtobacterium sp. B18 | reverse complement strand
TTCCTCGTGCGTGCCCCGCTCGACGATCTGTCCGTGGTCGAGCACGAAGATGACGTCGGCGTCACGGATCGTCGAGAGCCGGTGCGCGATTGAGACCGTCGTGCGACCGGCGGCGGCGTTGTCGAGCGCGGCCTGGACCACCCGCTCGGAGATCGAGTCGAGCGCACTCGTCGCCTCGTCGAGGACCAGCACCGGCGGGTCCTTCAGCAGCACCCGCGCGATGGCGATCCGCTGCTTCTCGCCGCCGGACAGCCGGTAGCCCCGCTCCCCGACGATGGTCTCGTAGCCGTCCGGGAACGAGGCGATCGTCTCGTGGATGTTCGCCGCCCGGGCCGCCCGCTCGATCTCGTCGTCGGTCGCGTCCGGCTTGGCGTAGCGGAGGTTGTCGAGCGCGAGGGTGCGTTCGAGCGCCGGCGCCACACGGACCGCGCGCATCACCGTGGCGGAACGGCCGGGTTCGATGCCGGCGCGGTGCCACTCCCAGCTCGGGATCGCTCCCCACCCGGCGGCGGTCGGCGGGACGGCCATGTCCGCCGGGGCCGGT
>NZ_BACZ01000342.1 GCF_000333375.1 Curtobacterium sp. B18 | reverse complement strand
CAGCATCGATGACAGGCCTACCGTCAGCTCGATACTGAGGAGCGGATTGGCGAGTCCGATCTCCCGCAGCAGGCTCGCAAGCCCGGTCAGCGTGATATCCTCCGAAATGCCGAGGCGCACCCGCCCGCGCGGCGCGCTATCGGCGAAATATTCGACCGCCTGCCGGTTCGCTTCCAGAATCCGCCGGCCCAGATCCGCCAGCACAGCCCCGTCCGGGGTCATGCGCACGGCATGCGTGTCGCGTTCGAGCAACTGGCGCCCACAGGCCAGTTCCAGCCGCCGGATATGCTGGCTGACCGTGGACTGGCTGATGCCGAGCGCCACGCCCGCAGCGGTGAATTGCCTCGCCTCCACGACAGCAAGAAACGAGCGAA
>NZ_BACZ01000343.1 GCF_000333375.1 Curtobacterium sp. B18 | reverse complement strand
TAGACGCCCTGCTCGATCGCGACCTCCTTCACGANCGTGCGGAAGGTCATGATGTGTTCGGCCATCGTCAGCGCGTCGGCGTAGCGGAGGTCGATCTCGTTCTGCCCGGGGCCGGCCTCGTGTGGGAGAACTCCACCGAGATGCCGAGGTCCTCGAGCATCCGGACCGACCGGCGACGGAAGTCGTGCGCGCTGCCACCGGGGACGTTGTCGAAGTAGCCGGCGCGGTCGACGGGCTGGGGGCCGCCGTCCTTCCAGTCACGGCTCTTCAGCAGGTAGAACTCGATCTCGGGGTGCGTGTAGAACGTGAAGCCGCGCTCGCTCGCCTTCGCCAGCGTGCGCTTCAGCACGTTGCGCGGGTCGGCGACGGCGGGCTGCCCGTCCGGCGTCGTGATGTCGCAGAACATCCGCGCGGTCGGGTCGATCTCGCCGCGCCACGGGAGGATCTGGAACGTCGACGGGTCCGGGTGCGCCAGGACGTCCGCCTCGTACGAGCGGGTGAGGCCCTCGATCGCGGACCCGTCGAACCCGATGCCCTCGGCGAACGCGCCCTCGACCTCGGCCGGGGCGATCGCGACCGACTTGAGGGTCCCGATGACGTCCGTGAACCAGAGTCGGATGAACTTGATGCCCCGCTCCTCGATGGTGCGGAGCACGAAGTCCGTCTGCTTGTCCATTGACGCCCTTTCCGTGGTGCAGCTGGTCCAGCTGGGAGTCTCAGCCTATTGGTCTTCGTCGTCCCAACGCTCGTTGTTCGCCTTGATGCGGTCCAGGGCGTGTTGCGCCTCCTCACGCGTGTCGAACGGGCCGATGCGGTCGCGCTGCGGCGACTGCGGGCCCTGCTCGACGGCGTGCGTCTTCTCGTTGAACCACCACTGGGACTCGATGCGTTCGTCACTCATGCCGCCACCGTACCCACGGGGCGCGTGCGTGGCCCGGGCGCGCCGCGTGCGGCAGGTGCGCCGGATGCTCCGCGCGCGCCGCCCGCCGCAGGCGGGGTGCCGAGTCTCGGCTCGGCGGACAGTTTCGCGGCGCCGGAGCGCGAGTTCTGTCCGCAGGCCCGAGTCTCGGGGCGCGCCCCGCGCGCAGGGTGAGGGCCTGGAGG
>NZ_BACZ01000344.1 GCF_000333375.1 Curtobacterium sp. B18 | reverse complement strand
CGAGGGCGCTGAACTCGACGGGGTCGCCCTGAGCGAGCAGGTTCAGCAGCGGCAGCCAGAGGGATGCTTCCTGACCGGTCTCGCTGGAGGTGAGTCGATCGGCCAGGGACGTGTTCTCAGTCATCGAAATCCTCTTTCGTTGTGCATGCGAGTGCGAGTGCGAGTGCGAGTGTTGGGCGGGGCTGAGCGGGGCGGGGCTGGGCTGAGCTGAGGCGGCGTGCGGTTAGGCGGCGCAGCAGGAGAGTTTGCTGATGTCGGTGCTGAAGGACTGCGCGGCGATCTTGATGCCCTCCGCCATCGTCAGGTACGGGCTCCACAGTGCCCCGACCTGATTGACGGTCATCCCCGCGGCGATGATGTAGACCCCCGCGGCGGCGAGGTCCGCGGCTTCCTTCCCGACCGCCGTGATGCCGACGATGCGGCCCGTGCTCGCTTCGGCGACCATCTTGATGAACCCACGCGTGTCCCGGTTCACCAGCGCGCGGGGCACGTACTCCAACGGCACCACCTGGCATCGGCACTGGATCCCTGCCGCGTTGGCCTGCCGGTCCGTCATCCCCACGGCGGCGACGGTCGGACTGGAGAAGATGATCCGCGGCAGGTTGCCGTAGTCGATCTTCCGGCCGGCATCGTTGAACGCGTTCTCGGCAACGAGGGCGCCATGCGCCGCGGCGACGTACACGTACTCCGGGTGCCCGGTCACGTCGCCGGCTGCCCAGACTCGCGGGTTCGTCGTCGCCAGCTCGTCGGTGACGACGACCTCACCCAGTTTCCCCACCTGCACCCCGACGGTGTCGAGGTGGAGCCCCTGCGTGACGGGTCGGCGGCCGGTCGCGACGAGCAGCTTCGCCGCCCGGAACTCCTCCCGGCCGCCGGAAACGGTCGCTGACGCCAGGACCTCGCCTGTTGCGGGGTCGGTGCGGACGGACGTCAGTGCGGCGCGGCGCACCACGCGGATGCCCTCGTCGGCGAAGACCGCGGCGAGGGTGCGCGCGACCTCCGGTTCCTCGCTCGAAGCGAGTCGGACCGGCCAGCA
>NZ_BACZ01000345.1 GCF_000333375.1 Curtobacterium sp. B18 | reverse complement strand
CCGGCACGCCTTGGGTGCCCCGACGATTGTCGACCGAAGTCGACCCGCTCCCGACGGACGGCCCCGTCGGTAGCCGAGCCGTTGCCGTGTCCACCCTGCTCGCGCTCTCCGCGCAGAGCGTCCGGGCCTCCGTGGTCCGCATGCCGAGGACGGTGCACGAGAACGGCCGCGGCGGCTTCGCTGGCCTCCTGACCGATGCCGCTCGTCGCTCGGGCACAGCCGGGTACCCGGGCGACGGAACACAACGCTGGCCCGCCGTCCACGCCCGGGACGCCGCGACGCTCTTCCGACTCGCGCTCGAGTCAGCCCCTGGCGGCAGCAGCTGGCACGCGGTCGCCGACGAGGGGGACCGGGTCCTCGACATCGCGACGGTGATCGGCCGTCGACTCGGCTTGCCGGTGGAGCCCGTACCGGACGAGACGTTCGGCCCGCTCGGACCCATCTTCGCGATGGACCAGCCAGCCTCCAGCGCGCAGACCCGGAGGGCACTCGGGTGGGAGCCGACGCACCCGTCACTCCTCGACGATCTCGAGTTGCTGCACCCTTGAGGCATCCCCGGCCTGTCGACGGGCGCTCTCCGGTCCGCCGATCGCCCACCCGGGCCGGTCCGCGTGGCCCCCTTGGCCGTCTCGCGTAGCGGACCTTCACCGGAACCTGTTCCGGACCACCCATCCGGACAGTGCGCAGGCGCAGCCCTGCAAAGACCCCCGTCCTCACTGCCGAGCGTCCGGTTGACGACCGGCTACCGGTCGCGGCTCGGGGGCTTCGTTGGTCGTTTCCACTTTGCTGGCACCGAGCGTCGACGACCGATAGACAGGTCGGTAGGACCAACGAGGGAGTTGCCGATGCTTGTACAGGTTTGTGG
This sequence comes from Curtobacterium sp. B18, assembly GCF_000333375.1. Lineage (GTDB taxonomy): Bacteria > Actinomycetota > Actinomycetes > Actinomycetales > Microbacteriaceae > Curtobacterium. Next base: position 27,122 of record NZ_BACZ01000345.1, on the reverse strand, counting down.
TCTTCCCGGTGCTGGGAAGTCAACGCTGTCTGCTGCGATCGCGGAGTTGGCCCCCGCGCTGACGCTTCGCGTTGATGCGATCGAGAGTGCGATGTGGAAGTACCGGATACCGCGCGATCAGTCGGAAATCGCTGCGTACTCGATCATGCATGCCATCGCGGTGCCGAATCTGCGACGCGGTCAGCTGGTCATCGCGGACGCGGTGAGTGGTGTTGAACCTGCTCGGGCCGGGTGGGTATCGACAGCGGATGCTGCAGGGGGTCCCGCTGCGCGTGATCGAGGTGGTGTGTGCCGACGTCGACGAACACCGTCGCCGCGTGGAGCAGCGTGCGAACGACCTGCCCGGGTTCACCTTGCCGACGTGGGACGAGGTACAGCGCACCATCGAGGAGTACGAGCCGCGCACGGACGATCGGCTCGTCATCGACAGCACCCGTCCGCTCGACGAGACGGTCCGGCAGGCCCTCGACTTCCTCGAGCTTCATGCCCGATAGGGGGTTCGCTACCGGACCGTTGCGGCCTCGATTGCCTGGATGACGGCAGCGATGGTCGCTGGGTCACTCGTGGAGGCCGCGTCGACGACAAACGGCTCTTCGTCACCGGGTGCTTCGAAGCTGGCTCCGTGTTCTTCGAGCACCGCGTCGGTGACGTCAGGCCTTCCCGGATCGGCCCTGTTGGCCAAGACCCGCTGCCGCTGCAACTCCCGGTCGATCTGCACCCACACGAGCACAAAAGGAGCACCTGCCGATGAGGCTGTTGCGCGCCACTCATCACGGATGAAACGCGGTGACCCGGTGTCGTCGACGACGACGTGGCGGCCATCGGCGAGGAGCGCACGGGCACGCTCGTGAGCGATCCGATTGGTGGCCGCCCACTCCTCCGACGGGATGCCCTGCCCGCCGCGCAAGCCACGCTCCTCGTTGATCTGGTCCAGACTCAGCAGCGCGGCCGGCAACGCCTTGGACATCTCAACAGCCAACGTGCTCTTACCCGAGAACGACAGTCCACACGTCAGCACCAGCGCCATGCCTCGGACCCTATCGCCGTCGACGCCATCGAGCGTGGCAACCCCCAGCGAATACCTCCCCGGGCGCTCTTGGGCTGCGGCCGGTTGACGATCGGCTAGTGAGACGCTTCAAGGGACGAAGCCACCCTCGGCAACGAGCTGTGAGGGTGGCTTCGTACCGTTCTTGCGGTTCGGTCTGAATGGGCTTGGTGGACCTATTGGTGTGTGGCGACGAAGGTGAGAGCGCGGGTAGTGGCGGCGAGTTTCCTCGCTTTGCCGGCAAGCTTCACCGTCCCGAAGGTCTCCGCCTCGGCTGGTCCGGCGAGGTGGGTCTGGAGACGTCGGAAGCTGTCGACTTGGCGGGTGAGGACGTCGATGTCGACGAGATCGTCGTCGACTTCGGCGAGGAGGTAGAGCGGCCCGGTGACGAGCGCCACGGCGGGGATCTCGGCGTCGTGGAGAGGTTCTCCCTCGCCCAGGTGGATCAACGCGCCCGGCTTGACGGGAGTCGCGTGGTCGGAGACGCCCTGCCAGGTCCTGCGGACGAGTTCGGCGAGCTCGGGTGTGGTGGCGTAGAGCAGTTCCGGTTCCGCCCTGCCGTCTGCGACGTAGTGGCCGGTCGCAGGGTCGGTGTCGAAGTGGCGGGCTCCGAGATGCTCGATCGCGAGGCCGGCAACAGCGGTCAGGCCGTCAGTTTCCGGGGACCACAGGTCTGGGTGGGCGTCCAACCATGCGGTGGTCGCCTGGCCGTGCTCGGTGACGGCGGGGATGCGGAGGTGTCCGGCGGTGTAGACGAACACGATGGTCCGGTCGTGGGGTGTGTTCGCTGCGTCGCGGGCGAGTGCGAGGAGCCCGATGTGGCCGTTTTCTTCGACGGCGTTTCCGCCGTCGCTGTGCGTGATGACGAGCACAGACTCGTTCGCGTGGGGTCCGGATCCTTCTGAGATGGTCCAGAGGGTGTCCATCGTCGCGGGCGTCCTGCGGGCGTCGAGGGTGAGCGTGGCGGTCTCGGCGTTCTTCGTCGCGTCGAGTACGCCCTGGCGTGCGGACTCCGGCACCCATACCGCGGGCATGTCTTGGTAGTCACGGGTGAAGGGCAGGTACTGCCCGCGAGCTGCTTCGTCGGAGATGCCCCGCCACACGGCGACGACGCCGAGGACACCGGCTTCTCGCGCCTTGGAGAGGTCTGTCCCGCCGAGCTCGGAGCCGATGACCGGGTTCGCGACGGTCTCGAAGGGCAGCGCGCCGTCCCAGCTGTCCAGCAGGAGATGTGCGGGGACGTCGATGTTGTGCACGTCGATCACGGCGATCTTGCCGGCGGCGGCCTTCCAGTTCTTGCGGAGGCCGTGGACGAACACCAGTTCGCCGGTGACGCCGGCCGGGCCTGTCTGACCCGAGTACGGCCATGCGGAGGACAGGGGCACTGACCGGTCGCCGATGCGGAGCGCGATCTGGTCCGCGGTGACGTCCCACCGGTCGAAGGAGTGCGTGTCTCGGTGCACGTCGTAGCTGAGCTGGGCGAGCTCGTCCGCGACGTCTTCGATGAGGGCGTGGTGGGCGTCGCTGCCGGAGGTGCGGGGGCCGAGTCGTCGGAGACGGTCGATGCGGTCCTGGTCGGTGGTCACGTCGTTCCTTCCGTGGGTGCTGCGATGGCTCGTGAGGGTGCGGTCGTCAGGCGGGCTTGCCGACGCGGAGCGCTTCGACGATGCGGCTCCGGGCGGTGGCGGATGGGCGGGTGGGCAGGAGCGGGAACACGTGGATCGCGTTTCGCCGCTCCACGACCGTGACCTGCACGCCTGCCGCGCGAGCGTTGGTGACGAGCAGGTGCGCGTCAGGGTTGAGGACGTCGTGGGTGCCGGTCAGGATCATCATCGGTCCGAGGCGCGCGAAGTCACCGTTGAGGGGGCTGACTCGAGGGTCCTCGACGGGCAGGTCACCAGCCCACAGGTTGCCGAGGTACCGGCCACCGTCGATGCCCAGCCAGGGGTCGGTCGGCAGCACGACCGGGATCTGCGGGTTCGAGAACGTCAGGTCGAGTGCTGGGGACAGCAGCACCGTACGGATGCTCGTGTGTCCCTGATCGCGGAGCGTCAGTGCAGCGGAGAGCGCGATCTGCCCGCCAGCGGAGTCGCCGGCGAGCCGGACGTCGTTGTCGTGTTCCGACGCCTGCTGGAACAGGGTGACGACGAGGTCGTGCGCGGAACCTGCGTTGCCGTGTGGGAGCAGGTCGTAGATCGGGACGGTGACGGTGGTGTTCGCCTCAGCAGCGATCTGTGCGATCAGGGCCCAGTGTTGCCGGCTGATCTCGTGTACCCACCCGCCGCCGTGGACGTAGATCACGTGTCCCGTGGCGGTCGTCTTCGACGGCGTGACCGTGTAGACGGGGTGCGGTCCTTCCCGCCGGACCGTGACCGTGACGTCGCGGCGGAGGTGCTTCGGCGGCCCGCACGGCGTCGGGGTGAGGGCGAGCTTCCGGACCTCCTCGATGGCGCCGGCTTCGGTGAGGAAGGGTGCGTTCGCGTGCGTCGCGCGTAGCAACGGCGGGATGATCGCTTCGGGCAGGAACATGCTGTGGCGACTCTTTCTGGTCAGGAGGACCTGGCCGGCAGCGACGCGCCACGGGCGGAGGCCGCGTCGGTGGGGATGGATTCGGTGAGGCCGCGGATGCAGCCCTCGACTGCGGTGATCCGGACCAGTTCGGTGTCGTCGTGCAGCACGCTCTGGCTGACGGCGCCGACGTGCGCCGCGACGACCGCTCGAGTGAAGAGCGCCGGATCCACGGTGGGCTGGAGGCCGATGCGTGCAAGGCTGCCGATGAGCAGCGGCTGCAGCGTGTCGTGGAAGTGGTCTGTGTGCTCGCGCACCAGCCGGTTGACGGTCTCGTCGTGCCGGGCACGCGTGATCAGCACCGATCGGATGGCGTACCACTTCTCTTCCGGCGGCAGGCCCTCGACCACTCCGCGGACGACGTCGTCGAGGGAGGGGTGCTCCGCGGCGCGCGCGTCGCCGAGCACGCCGGTGAGGAGATCGAACACGGTGGCGGCTTGCTGTTCGTAGACGGCGAAGAACAGCTCGTCGACGCTGCGGAAGTTGGAGTAGAACGCGCCGCGGGTGAAGCCGGCACGGGCGACGATCGCCTCGACGCTGACCGCGGTGGTACCGGTCTCGTCGAACACCGCTTCGGCGGCCGCGACGAGCTGTGCACGGGTGCTGCTGCGCCGCCGGACCGGCCGTGGAGCCGCAGCGGGGGAAGGAGTGGTCATGGCGGTCACGCTACTGAGTCGCCTGCCCATTCGAGGTGAGGTAGTCGAACACCGACTGCACGGGCGCCAGGGTCAGGTCGGTGACGATGTGGGACGCGGAGACGACCTCGAGGACCGGTAGGTCCGCCATCGGGGCGAGGGCGTGCTGGAACAGCTGCAGCCGGGCGGGGCCGGTCCAGGCTTCCTTGACCGTCATGTCGGTGATCTCCGTGCGCACCAGGTCGGCTGCGCGGAGCCCCTGCGTGAACACGTCCGGGACGAGCTTGACCATGAACGTCGGGACGGTGATCTGCGCCTTCGCCTCCTCGAGGTCCAGCGGCTCCCATTTGTACGCCATCGTCGCCGTCGCGACCCGCTCCGTACCGCGATCGAGGGTCCCGATGAGGGCACCCTCATCGACACGGAGGCGCGGCGTGCCGAGCACCTTCGGGTAGGCGCTGAGCTCGCGGCCGGCGACGGTCGCGGCGAAGTTGTCGAGGTACATCGCGTGCAGGTACTCGCCGTCTTCGCCGTCGAGGGAGACCTGGATCGCTTGGCCGGACTCGACGTACGGGCCGTACCCGTCGACCTCGCCCATCTTCATCACCTCGAACCGGACCAGCGGCTCATCCACCTGCAGCGGTTCCGGGACGATCGCGCGGAGCGCGTCGGGGTCGGTGCGGTAGACGACGTTGAGGTACTCGCGGTCGATGAAGCGCGTCGTCCGGAGCGGGTAGACGGGCGCGGTGAGCAGGGTGGTGCCGCGCTGCATTGCTTCCAGCGGAGTCATGGTGTCGACCTTCCTGCACGATACGGATCGTATCGAGTACAGTCTGCATCGACAGGATCGAGTGCACAAGCTCGGATTCCGGACCGCGTCTCCACGAGAGGAACCGTCATGACCTTCCAGCTGCCCGAGGACTCCCAGTCCCGCCCGGTCACCGTGATCGGCGGTGGCACCCTCGGTCGCCGCATCGCCCTCATGTTCGCAAGCGGCGGCGCCGACACCCGCATCTACGACCTGTCCGAGCAGGTCCGCGCTGACGCGGTCTCCTACGTCGAGCACGCGCTGCCGGACGTTGTGGCAGGCCGTCACGGTGCCGTCGCTGGCACCGTTCGCGGTGACGGCGACCTCGCCACCGCCGTCAACCAGGCGTGGTTGGTCGTCGAGGCGATCCCGGAACGCCTCGAGCTGAAGACGACGGTGTTCGGCCAGCTCGACCGGGCGGTCGCGGCGGACGCGATCCTCGCCAGCAACTCGTCGTCGTACGCGTCCCGGCTGATGATCGACGACGTCTCGCACCCGGAGCGGGTGCTGAACATGCACTTCTACATGCCGCCTCGGCAGAACGCCGTCGACCTGATGAGCGACGGGCAGACCGACCCGGCGATCCTTACGTTCTTGAAAGAGCAGCTGCCCCGCTACGGGGTCTTCCCGTTCGTAGCCCACCAGGAGTCGACCGGATTCATCTTCAACCGCATCTGGGCCGCCATCAAGCGAGAGTCACTGGCGGTCGTCGCTGACGGTGTCTCCACCCCAGAAGACGTCGACGCCATGTTCCAGGTCAACTCCGGCTCATCCGCGGGCCCCTTCCGGATGATGGACCAGGTCGGCCTCGACGTCGTCCTCGACATCGAGGACCACTACGCCGCCGAGAACCCGCACCTGCCCGAAGGACCCCGCAAGCTGCTCCACGAGTACGTCGACGCCGGCAACCTCGGCGTGAAGACCGGCCGCGGCTTCTACACCTACGACCGCTGATGCAGTCGTAGCGCGTCCGGAGAGCGATCCCTTATCGGATAGTCGCTCGCTGCTTCATGAACGGGGGTTACCGCCGGCCTGTTGGGCTTCCCAAGCAGTTCGAATGGGATCGGTGTCGTACACGATGTGCAGGTGTTGAATCCGGGCTTCCAGGTCTAGCTCGGCGACGTCAACCACGGAGAACGGTGCAGGGGTGCCGTCCGAGAGCGTCCAATCGAAGTCGAACCAGAACGCAACAGTCGGAGCCGAGTCGTCTGTGCTGACCAAGGTTCGGCGGAGCGTGAGGACGGATGCGGCCGTGTCGGCGAACAATGTCGGGTAGAAGTCGCGGGCGGGCTGCTCCCCGTAAAGCGGTGAGCTCACAATCGCGTCCGGCGTGAACAGGGCGAGCACCGCGTCTACGTCGGCTGATCCGAGAGCTGCGAGGTATGCATCGACGAGCTGTGTGAGGGTCGTTGCGGGGATGGTCATCAGTGATCGCTTTCGGAGGGGTTCGGCCCACAGCAGCTCGGGCCGGGCGACATTTACCAGCTTCCCATCACCAAAGGCGGAAGACGAACTTGGCTCGCTGGGTCCGGTTGACGACCGGCTATCGGTCGCGGGAGCGGCGCTCGGCTCGAACTCGACGTCGCGCGTCCTGCTGATCCGGCAGCGGGTTTCAGCCCATGCTCCCGCGGGCCGCGAGGAAGACGAGCACGGCGACGATAACCAGTACCACCGGCGCAAGGAACTGCAGATTCAGCATCGCTGCCCCTATCGATCGGTCGTGCCGTTTCAGACGTGGGTGGGGCATGGCGAGCAGTTGGCGACAGAGGTGCCGTCCGGTTGACAATCGGCTATTGAGACGACAGGGTGTCGTGTTGAGTCTCGTAGAAGGCACCTCTATCGATACGGGGGAGGGCAGAGCTCTCCTTCCCGAATGAGGGCTGGCGTTTTTCGGCGGCTACTTGTTCCCGAGACGGGCTCGCCGCAGTTCTGCGACGATGCGTGCCCGCTCGGGGTCCTTGGCCAGCGTGCGGTCGTCGATGACGTCCACGACGTGCTTAACCAGCTCCGTGACCTGCTTGCGCAGGAGGAAGCCGAGCACGGGGAGGACGACCGCGATGATGCCGGTCAGGGTGGTGCCGCCGAAGGCCGTCAGCATGTCCACCGTGGTGTCGGTGATGGGCATGTTGCCTCCTTCGGGTTTGGCCGTGTGGCCAGCCCGCTCGTCGTGAGCGGGGGTCTAGAGCGTCGGAAGCCGACGCGAGCGCCCGGTGGGCGCTTAGTACCCCTATGCGCCGAGCGGTCGGCTTGCTGGGTGCTCGCGCGTTGAGGGCATGGAAAAGGCCGGCCCTGACGGGTCCGGCCTGTTCGTGTTGCTCGGGTGCTGCGCTGAGGGCAGAGTCGTTCCGAGCGGTTCCAGCCTACGGTTCGGGCCGGACATGACGAAAGCCAGTCCGATGGACTGGCTTTTTGCGCGCACTAATGACGCATGCCACAGCATAGCGGGTTTTGGAACGTACCTGCAAGCGTGCGGATCGGGGCGTGCCGCTCCTGCTCAGGAACCGGCGCGCGGGCTTCGGCGTTCGACGAGGACGTTGTCGCGCCACTGCCCGGTCCACGGCCCGAACGTCATGAGGCCGATGCGTTCTCGGGTGCCGAGTTCGCGGAACCCGTGGCGGCCGTGGAGGGCTCGGGAGGCGGTGTTCTCGGGGAAGATCCCGGACTGGATGGTCCAGATCCCAGCGGCCTCCGTCGACGCAATGAGCGCGTCGAGGAGCAGGTGTCCGACGCCGCGGCCGCGCGCTGTGGCGGCGACGTACACCGAGTGCTCGACGACGCCCCGGTACACCGGCCGGGTGGAGGTCGGGGAGACCGCCACCCAGCCGAGGACCTCGTCGCCGGCGACGGCGACGAACCGGTGCTCGGGCAGCTTGCCGGCGTCGAATGCTTCCCAGCTTGGCGGTTCCGCCTCGAACGTTGCGTTTCCGGTTGCGATGCCCTCTCGGTAGATCGTCTCGACACTGGGCCAGTCGGCGGCGGTCATCGGCCGAACGGTGACCGGGGTGTTGTCGGTCATGGGTGCAGGAGCTCGTCCTGGATGCGGGCGGCGACGGCGTTGCGCATGGGGCGGACGTCGTCGGGGGACCAGGAGTCCGGGTCCGGGAACGACCACTGCAACACCTTCCCGCGAGGTGTCGCGGGCAGGTCGAGGCCGGGCTTCATCAGCACGACGACGTCGGCCTGATCCAGCAGTTCTGGGGTGACCTTCCGCGGGGTTCGGTTGCTGATGTCGAGGCCGAGTTCCGCGACGGTCGCGGCGATCGACGGGTTCACCTCGTCGGCGGGAGCGATTCCTGCGGAGGTGGCGGTGTAGCGGTCTGGGGTTGCGACTTCGAGGAGGGCTGCGCCGAGTTGGGAGCGGCCGGCGTTGTGCTTGCAGATGAACAGCACGGTGGGCTTGTCGGTCATGTGGGGTCCGGTTCAGTTCGTGCAGCAGGAGCTGCTGGCGGGCGGAGCGGCCGGGGCGGGTGCGGCGCAGCACGACGACCCCTCGGACACTGCGGTCGTCGTGGGGACGTCGCAGGAGGATGAGCCGCCGATGTCGGTTGTGCAGACGCCGGTCTCGGGGAGGACGAGCTGCACGTCGCGGGCGGCCTGGTGGTCGCCGGCGAGTTCCGCGGCGATGGAGCGGACCTGCTCGTAGCCGGTGAGGAGCAGGAACGTGGGGGCGCGGCCGTAGGACTTCATCCCGGCGATGAAGAAGTTCGGTTCCGGGTGCGCCAGCTCCGCGACACCGTGCGGGGGGACGGACCCGCAGGAGTGCAGGTTCGGGTCGATCAGTGGCGCGAGCGCGCGGGGTGCTTCGACGATGTCGTCGAGGCCCAAGCGGATCTCGCGGAGCATGTCGAGGTCGGGCCGGAACCCGGTGGCGTTCACCACAACGTCGACCGTGACGGTGAACGGATCCCCGGCACGGCGGCCGGTGACGGTGACCTGATCGCCGTTCGGGCGGACGTCGTCGATCTCGAATGAGGCAAGCTGCTCGATGTGCCCGGACTCGACGAGGCCGTGCACGTTCGAGCCGAGCTGCCCGCGTGCGGCGAGCCCGTCGGCAGCGTCCGCGCCGAGGCGGGCGGTGCCGGCGTTTCGGATCGCCCACAGCAGCGTCGTGCCGGGTTCGTCCTTGGCGAGGGCGGCGAGCTTGATGAGCGTGTTCGCGGCCGAGTGGCCGGCGCCGACGACGAGGACCCGCTTCCCGGCGAATCGTGCCCGGTCCGCGCCGAGCACGTCGGGGAGGGCGTGCACGATGCGGTCGCCGAGGTTCGCGGCGGGTGCGAGGCCGGCGGCGGTGAGCGGGTTCGGGGACGTGTACGTGCCGGACGTGTCGACGACCGCGCGGGCGGTGACGTCCTCGACGCCGTCGCTCGTGTGGAGGCGAAGGAGGAACGGGGTGTCGGCGCGGCCGGCGGAACGGGTGCGGTCCATGCCCTGCCGGGACACCGCCTCCACGTGGACCCCGTACCGGATCGCCGGTGCCAGCTCCGGCGTCTGGGCGAGGGGTTCGAGGTACTGGGCGACGAGGTCGTGCCCAGTCGGCAGCGACGACCGGCGGGGCACGGTCCAGCCGGTGGGTTCGAGGAGGCGGCGGGCGGCGTCATTGATGACGTACCGCCACGGGGAGAACAGCCTGGTGTGCCCCCACGCCCGGACGGACGTGCCGACCTGGTCGCCGGCTTCGTAGACGACGGCGGGCAGGCCCTGCTCGAGCAGGTGCGCGGCGGCTGCGAGCCCGACGGGGCCGGCGCCGATGACGGCGACGGGCAGCCCGGTCAAGCGGTCCGCGTCGGCCCGGGGTGGGACGGTGAGGGTGAGCGTCATGGGGGTGGTCCTTCCGGTGGTCAGGCGGATGCTTCGGTGGGCAGCAGCTCGGCCAGGAGCGCTTGCACGCGGGTCTTGATCTCGTCGCGGATCGGGCGGACGTCGTCGATGCCCTTCCCGGCGGGGTCGGTGAGGTCCCAGTCCTCGTACCGCTTGCCGGGGAAGATCGGGCACGCGTCGCCGCAGCCCATGGTGATGACGGCGTCGGAGTCGCGGACGGCGTCGGTGGTGAGGATCTTCGGCCAATTCGCGGCGATGTCGATGCCGTCCTCCGCCATTGCTTCGATCGCGACGGGGTTGATCTGGTCCTTCGGCTCACTGCCCGCGGAGAGGACCTGCACGCGGTCGCCGCCGAGGGCCTGGGCGTAGCCGGCGGCCATCTGGGAGCGGCCGGCGTTGTGGACGCAGACGAACAGGATCGTGGGGGTCGCGGTCATGGCGGTGCTTTCGGTTCGGGCGGTCATCGGATGAGGGTGAGCCAGCCGGCGAGGGCTGTCAGGGTGACGGCGAGGACGGGGACGGTCAGCACGATGCCGGTGCGGAAGTACTGCCCCCAGCCGATGTGGATGCCCTTCCGATCGAGCACGTGCAACCACAGCAGCGTTGCCAACGACCCGATCGGTGTGATCTTCGGGCCGAGGTCGGAGCCGATGACGTTGGCGTAGATCATCACTTCGTGGGTCAGGCCGGTCGCTCCGGCTCCGCCGATCGCGAGGGCGGCGATGAGGACGGTCGGCATGTTGTTCATCAGCGACGCGAGGATCGCGATCACGAACCCGACCCCGAGCGCGGTGACGAGGACCCCGTGGTCCCCGAACACATCGAACAGCTTCGCGAGGTAGTCGGTGAGGCCCTGGTTCTGCAGCCCGTACACGACGAGGTACATGCCGATCGAGAACAGCACGATCTGCCACGGCGCCTCCCGGATCGTCTTCCACACCGGAATCACCCGCCCCGACCCGCCACCGGTGCCACCACTGCCGCCGGTGACGGCGGCGGTGCCGCCGGTCGTGACGAGGACCGGGGACGCAGCCTGACGGGCGAAGAGGAACGCGGGTTGCCGGGCAGCAACGAGAACGATCACGACCGCGCCGACACCCGCGACCGCGGCGAGGGGCACCCCGAGCGGGTCGGCGGCGAAGTAGCCGACCAGCAGCACGGCGAGGACCACCCATCCGGCGCGGAACGTCGCCCGGTCCTTCACCGCGGCGGCCGGACGGGTGAGAGCGAGAACGTCGTACCGCTTCGGGATCGACCGGCCGAAGTACGCCAGCAGCATCCCGAGGGACGCCAGCACGGACACGATGCCGACGGGCACCATGACGGCGGCGTACTCGGCGAACCCGAGGCCGAAGTAGTCGGCGGAGACGATGTTGACCAGGTTCGACACCACCAGCGGCAGGCTGCCGGTGTCGGCGATGAACCCGGTGGCGAGGATGAACCCCAGCGCCGCCTTCGCCGGCATGTTCAACGCGCGGAGCATCCCGACGACGATCGGAGTGAGGATCAGCGCGGCCCCGTCGTTGGCGAACACGGCCGCGATGACCGCGCCGAGGCCGACGATCAGCACGAACAGCAGCCGACCGTTCCCGCGACCCCACCGGGCCACGTGGAGCGCTGCCCACTCGAAGAAGCCGGCCTCGTCGAGGATCAACGAGATCAGCACCACCGCGACGAACGTCAGCGTCGCGTTCCACACGATCCCGACCACCGTCGGCACGTCCCCGAGCCCGACGACCGTGGTCGCGAGGGCGACGACCGCGCCGATGAGGGCGGTGTAGCCGATCGGGAAGCCCTTGGGCTGCCAGATCACCACCACGAGCGTCGCGACGAAGATCGCCGCGGCGACGACCGCCAGCACCATCAGACGCCCACCCCGGCCTGGTTCGCTGCCGCGGCGGCGCGCTCCCAGCCCTGCGCGGCGACCTGCACGGCATCCCACGGGGACCCGAGCGGTGGCGTGTAGCTGAGGTCCAAGTCGATCACGTCGTCCACCGAGAGGCCGGCGTGGAGGGCGGTGGCGTACGTGTCGATGCGCTTACTGATCTCCGCAGACCGTTCCCCGACGATCTGCGCGCCGAGGAGCCGGCCGGACGTGTGGTCGCCGGTGACGCTGATCGTCAGTGGCACCGCGCCTGGGTAGTACCGCTTGTGGTCATCCGCGACCGTGACACGGGTCAGTGGGGACACGTCGAGCGCAGCGGTCTCGTGGTGGCGGAGACCGGTGCGGGCGGCGACGAGGTCGAACACCTTCACCACCTGCGTCCCCACCGAACCGGCGAAGGTCCGGGACCCGCCGAGCATGTTCTCCCCGGCGACACGGCCCTGCTTGTGCGCCGTCGTCCCGAGCGGCAGCCACGTCGTCCCGAGCAGCCGGTGATGCGTCACGACGCAGTCGCCCGCAGCCCATACGTGCGGCACCCCGGTGCGCATCTGCTCGTCGACGACGATCGCGCCGGCCTGCCCGAGCTGCGCACCCGCTGCGGTCGCGAGGTCCGTCACCGGCCGCACGCCGACGCAGACCACCACGAGCGCGAACGTGCCCTCTTCATCCCGAGCGGCTGTCGCCGTCGTCACCCGCCACTGCCCGCCTCTGGTTGGGGTGATGCCGGTGACGGTCCCCCCGGTCAGCACGGTTGCGCCGTGTCGGCGGACCTCCGCGGTGGCCAGGGACCCGAGTTCCGGATCGAGGGTGGAGAGCACTTCCGGGCCGCGCTGGATCAACGTCGTGTCGAACCCGCGGGCGACGAGTCCCTCGGTCATTTCGAGGCCGATGTAGCCGGCGCCAACGACCGCGACGCGGCTGCCGGTAGGCAGCAGCTCCAGGGCAGCGACGACCTGCTCGGCGTCGGTCATCGAGTGCAGCAGGTGAATCCCGGGCTCACCGAACGGGATCCCGGCCGGGCGGACCGGCTCAGCGCCAGTCCCGATCAGCAGCTCGTCGTACGGCAGCTCTTCCTCACCGTCATGTCCGGTGACCGTGAGGCGGCGACGGTCCACGTCGACCGCAGAGGCCCATGTGGAGGAGCGGACGGTCATGCCGGCGGCTTCGAGATCGGCGCGGGTGCGGTGCGCGAGGGACGCTTCCGTGACGACGTCGCCCGAGACCCAGTAGGGGATGCCGCAGATCGAGAAGTTCGGGAACTCGTCCGCAAGGACCACGGTCACATCGGTCGACGGGTCCAGCTCACGGGCGCGCAGCGCCGCGGCGATGCCAGCGTCGCTGCCGCCAACGGCAACAAGGTGAGTCATCGTGGTCGGTCCTTCACAGATCAGCGGGAGACAAGCAAGGACATCGAAGCATGTCGATATCGATGAAGGCAAATATAGACGTGTGTCGAAGTCCGTGGGATGATGGTGTGATGACGACGATCGAGCTGCTCCCCATCCAGGACGTCACCGCGTGCTGCTCGCCCGTCACGACCGAAGCGATGACGCAGGAGTCCGCGGAGGTCCTGGCGAAGTCGTTGAAGGCGATCGCAGATCCCGCGCGTTTGCGGTTGATCTCGATGGTCGCCGCGCACGAGGGCGCGGAAGCGTGCGTCTGTGACCTGCAGGAACCGCTCGGCCTGTCCCAGCCGACCGTGTCGCACCACCTCAAGGTGCTCGTCGACGCCGGCATCCTGCACCGCGAAAAGCGCGGCACCTGGGCCTACTTCTCCCTCATCCCCGGCGCGCTCGAGTCCGTCGCCGCTCTGCTGACCTCGCCCACACGCTGAGACGACGGAACTTCCCTCGCGGCGAAGCCTCCGCACGGTGAGGATGAAGACATGACCGACGAGCAGGAACCGAATCCGATTGCGGACGCCCGTGCACAGATCCGCTGGATGATGGAGCAGCAACGCAAGCAGCCGAAGGTGTTCACCGAGGTGAAGGACAGGGACCTCGTCACCTTGATGGACCGGTTCGCTGGATCGCTCGAGTTCAACTCGATGCTCGTTGCTTCGCAGCTGATCGCGGAGGTCAGCCGACGACAACTGTGGGCCGCCGTTGTCGAGCGGCGCACTGCCATGCTTGCTTTGGGGCACCCTGACCAGGACCGAGCGACGCTTCGAGATCGTGCGCAGCTGGAGCTGGACCACTTCCGGAACGAGCACTTCCCGGTCGACCCCGACATCTTCGGCGATGACGAAGTAAAAGCAGAGGCGGCCTGGAACGGCTACGTCCAATTCTGATCGCACGATCCGGTGCAGCGGTTCTGCAGGATGGGTCCGCAGTGGCGATCATTAGTGACGTGCCCGTCTACAGATACGGCCCGATGAGTCAGCGATCAGCTCGGAGTCGCGGGAGGTTCGCGTGACAACGGGAGTGCTCGAGATCCGCTATCAGTGGCCAGTGCACCAGGTCGACCACTCTGCGGTCCGCCGTCACTTCAACGCTCCGCGCTTGACCGTCACCGGTGAAGAGAACGGGCCAGAAACATTGCGGTTCCAGCCCGATTCGTCCCGACCGGCCACTCTCACATGGGTCCTTGGGGATCGAGGCACGTGGACGATCGAGCCAGCCGGTGACACGCTGCCGGGCCCGAGGAGGCATGGGACCACTGGCAGAAGCAGGCGGACAGGGCGCTGTGGATGTTCCGCGGCGACCTGGGGAGCCGACGTAAACGTCACTCGGTCGTTGACGCCCTGCTCACCGGTGAGGTCCTGTTTTACGCGGCGCACGGAAACACGATCATGCGGTACCCCCCATGAACCGATCCCCGACGAGACGCCGCAACCCGACGGCTAGGCGTACCTACTGGTACTCATCAACCTGTTCCCCGACCGAGTCAGCATCGAGCATCGACGGCGGGCAGTTCGGCGGGACGACCTGAGCTCCGGGCTCGCTTAATTCAGAGTAGGGGTGCACGACTCCTCGCGGGCACCGAGGTTGGGAGCGGTCACGACGCCACCGCGTCGTCACTCAGGTCTGAGGGAGACCGACAGGACTGCCAAATAAGGTGTCCACCTCCGTATTTCAGGACAGGTTGTGTGGCAGTTGGACAACTTAGTTGGCGGACGACAACAACTGTCGGCCGCCGGCCAGCCTGTCCGGGGCTGGCGCGGCGACGCTCCCGCCACGGGGTCGGTGTCCGGTGCTAGTGCCAGATTGCTTGTCCTGATGTAAGCCGAGTCTCGATGGACGATCGGGCATCGAGACGCCGTCAGGCGCAGTTCATCGGGCCGGGAGGGCTACGCGCGGTAGCCCTCCCGGCTTCGATTAGAGAGTCCGGGCGTAGTCGACGGTCGGGTACGGGATGAAGCCGAGGGATTCGTAAAGGGCTCGTGCCGGGGCGTGGAACTCGTCGCCGCCCGTTCCGATGTGCACCACGGTGACCCCAAGCTCTCCGAGCCTGGTCAGCGCCGCCAAGCAGAGCGCTCGCGCGACTCCGCGCCGTCGAGCGTCAGGGTGAACGGCAACCATCTCCAGTCGTCCAGAGGTCGCACCGGTGGTGTTCCAGCCGACGTAGCCGAGCGGTTCGCCGTGTTCTTCCGCCAGCGTGATGAAGCGACCCTCGTCGGGAGCGAGCAGGGAAGGGACTTCCTTGCGGTAGTCGTCTTCCCAGTGCCCATGGTCGTGCGCGGTGACTTCGGCCCGTAGCTGCACGAGGGAGCCGGCGAGGAGCGGCCGGAACGTCTCGATCGTGAGAGCGGTGAGCGCGGGCAGGTCGAGCGGCGTGCAGTCGCGGATGTGCATGGGTGTGCTTCTTTCGTGAGCAGTCTGAAGGCTCCACGCCCGGGGTTGGGGTGGAGGAGAGCGACGGCCTAAGCCGTCCCTTCAGTCACGCGTGCGCCAGCTCGCGAAGCAGTTCATGTGGCCACGGTAACCAGGGGATGTCAGCCGGGGAAGAGATACGTCCTCACGCGCACCGGTCACCGACCGCCTACCGGAACGCGTGGTTAGTCTGAGGCAATCCGCTGGCGGGAGGACTCGACGATGCGACCACTGCTCCTCTCGGGCGGCCCGGCAGCCGGTAAGACGACCTGCGCTCGGGCTCTCGCAGCCGATCAGAAGCGCGCAGCTTATATCGATGGTGACGACATCCGTCAGGTCGTCGTCGCCGGTGCCGCGACGCTGTGGTCGGGCCCGGAAGGCAGGGCGCAACACGCGCTGGCCGCCCGCAACACCGCAAGCCTCGCACGCAATCTCAGCGATGCTGGATTCGCGGTCACGGCCTCCGACATCGTGACCGCGGAGGTCCTACCCGTGTACCGCTCGGAGCTGCCTGCGTGCTTCATCGTGCACTTGGCTATCACCCTCGACGAGGCCCGCAAACGAGCAACGACCCGTCCGGTCTACATCACGGAGGAGGAGTTCGAGCTGCTGCACCGAATCAGTGCCACTCCGCCGCCGGTAGACCTCGTCCTCGACGTCACAGGGATGACCGTGGACGAGCAGATCGAGCGCATCCGTGACGCTTGGATGGCGGCGGAGTCGGCTGTCCGATGATCGATGTGCCATCCGGCGGCGAGTGCCTAGCTCGATGGCGTGACGATCGCTGTCAGGCCACTCCAATCGGGCTCGTAGTCCGCCTCGATCAGTGCCCGACTCTCGGCATAGAACTCCGCGGCTCGCAGCGTCAGAGCTGGTGTCGGGGCAGTGGACAGCAGCGTCAGCGCCTCTGCAGCCACGACGTCGGTGGGCGTTCCCGACCGGTGGTGCGCGGTGCCACTCTGCCGATCCGCAAAGATCATGCTGTGCACGAGGGCTTCACGGACCACCCCGAGGGTGAGGTGCAGCCCGATGGCGTTCGCGCCCCGGCCGAAGCGTGTCGCCGCGAGGGCCAGGTCGAACCGCACGGCGTTGTCGACGGGCGGCTGCGGAAGCGTGAGGATTGCACCACGTACCGCCAGGTCGCAGCGACGACCGTCCCGCAGCACGGCGCGCACCCGCTGTGCGTCGTCGTCGAGACTGCTTTGCCATGCCCATAGTTCAGCTCCGAGGAGCATTTGGCCCTCGACCTCTGTGGAGAGGTCGATCTCTGCGTCAAGGTCGCTCCACCGATCAAGTTCCGAGGGTGTGAGCACGGAACCGTACGGCCGAACCGAGTCCACGGCCGGGCTCGCGACACCGAGCTGATCGAGAAGCTCCTGCTGCCACTGCATCCCCGCACACTACGAGAACACCGTCCCGATAGCAGGTCCGCCCGTGAGCCAGGAGATGCCTGTGGGGGCTTCGGACTCCCACTGTCGATGTCCGCCTTTTCGTGCACGGGGTTGGGCCTGGGCTCGGGGCTTGTGCTTGATTTCGCGGACATCTAGATGTTCGCGATTGTGTGCACTACCGTCGACCTCGAACGGGGGGGGGTGCGCGGCGGTGAGGTCGGGAGATGGACGGGTCGGAGCAGTCCGAGGTTGAGCGAGGCGTTCTCACGGCGTCGGCTGGGTCGTGGAGTGTGGCGGTCCTTCGGGCCGAGGTGATCGGTGAGCTTGCGTCTCACGAGCATGCGGGTGCTGATCGGGTGAATGAGGCAGCTTCTGCCTTGGGCCTGTCTCGCCGGTACGTCTACGAGCTCTTACGCCGATGGCGCTCGGGCGCGGGTGTCGCCTCGGACCTTCTGCCGGGGCGTCCTGGTGCACCGGCCGGCGGTCGCCGGCTGCCGGGCGCAGTGGAGGACGTCGTTGGCGAGGCGATCCGAACGCATTACTTGAGTCGGCAGCGGCGCAGCGTGGCGGCGGTGTACCGGGAGGTTGCCCGGCTCTGCCGCCTCGGCGGGCTCCGCGTCCCGTCCCGGGGGAGCCTCGTTCGGCGGATCGGCCAGATCGATCCGGTGAAGCAGGTCGGTCGGCGGGAGGGTGCTGATGCGGTGCGTGCTCGTCAGAGCGCGGGCGGGGCGGTGCCTCCGGTGCGGCATGTGCTGGATCAGGTGCAGATCGATCACACCCCGGTGGATGTCATCGTCGTCGACGAACGGCGTCGCCTCCCGATCGGTCGCCCCTACGTCACGGTCGGGATCGATGTGTTCAGCCGCAGCATCGTTGGCTTGGTGGTCACGTTGGAGGCGCCGTCTGCACTGTCGGCGGGGTTGTGCCTGTCGAGCATGGTCACGGACAAGCGGGGATGGTTGGAGCAGCTCGGAGTAGCGGCGTCGTGGCCGATGAGTGGGAAGCCGGTGGAGTTGTATCTCGATAACGCGGCCGAGTTCCACAGCGATGCTCTGCGTCGTGGGTGCGAGCAGCACGGCATCCGGTTGCGGTACCGGCCGCCGGGGCAGCCGCACTACGGAGGGATTGTGGAGCGGGTCATTGGGACGATGATGAAGACGGTCCACGAGCTGCCTGGGACGACGTTCTCCAACCCGCAGGAGCGGGGCGGGTATGACTCCGAGAAGACGGCGGCGTTGACGTTGCGGGAGTTGGAGCGGTGGCTGGTGCTCGCGATCGCGAGCTACCACGGGAGCATCCATGGGGGAATCGGGCGCACACCGGCGGGCCGGTGGAACGCGGGGCTGGCCGAGGCGGAACCGGTCGTGGTGGTGAACCCGGCCGCGTTCCTGATCGACTTCCTCCCGGTCATCCGCCGCACCTTGACGAGGTCGGGGTTCACGATCGATCACGTTCAGTACTTCTCCGATGCGTTGAAGCCGTGGATTGCGAGGCGGGAGCAGCTTGGCCGGTTCGTGATCCGTCGAGACCCCCGAGACATCAGCCGCGTGTGGGTCCTTGACCCAGAAGGAACGGAGTACCTGGCGGTGCCGTACCGGCGGTTGTCGCATCCACCGGTGAGTGTGTGGGAGCAGAAGGCCGCCGTGGCGGCGCTCCGGGCGGAAGGGCGAGCGGAGGTCGACGAAGATGCGTTGTTCCGTCAGATCGAGTTGATGCGCGACGTCGTCACCGCGGCCGCGCGGACGACGAAACGCGCGCGACGCGACACTGAACGGCGCGCCGTCACACCTTCGAAGCCTGCTCCTGCCGACGCGGTGCTCACCCCACCTGAGGAAAGGGATTCCGGCGCGGGTTCGCCGGCGGGTGTGGTGCCGTTTGCGGAGATCGAGGAGTGGTGACGTGGATGATGACCTGGTCGACCTGTCCCACCTGACCGAGGCCGGGCAACGTGTCGCCCAGCTGCCGGCGGAGGAACGCCTCGCGCACATCCGTTCTGATCGGTGGATCGGCTACACCCACGCCACCGACGCGCTGGCCCGCTTAGACGCGTTGTTCGTATGGCCGCGGAAGCAGCGAATGCCGAACCTGCTGCTGTTGGGGCCGACGAACAACGGCAAGTCGATGATCATCGAGAAGTTCCGCCGCACCCACCCGCCGGTGTCGCTCCCGGACCGGGAGCAGATCCCGGTCCTGGTGGTGCAGATGCCCTCGGACCCCACCGTCATCCGTTTCTACGTCTCCCTCCTGGGCGCGATGGGCGCACCGCTTCGTCCCCGGCAGCGGCTCGCGGAACTGGAACAAGTCGCCCTCGGTCTTCTGCGGGACGTCGGCGTGCAGGTCCTCGTCATCGACGAACTCCACAACGTTCTCTCCGGGACGGGACCCGTCCGTCGGGAGTTTCTGAACCTGCTCCGGTTCCTGGGCAACGAGCTGCGCATCCCCCTTGTCGGCGGCGGGACCCGCGACGCGTACCTCGCGATCCGATCCGATGATCAACTCGAGAACCGGTTCGAACCCTTCACCCTTCCCCGCTGGGAACCGAACACTGAGACCCGCGCTCTCTTGGCCAGCTTCGCGGCGTCCTTTCCGCTCCGCCGCCCGTCGAACATCGCCACGTCGGAGATGGCGACGTACCTTCTCACACGCAGCGAGGGCACCATCGGAGAACTGACCCGCCTCCTCACCGACGCCGCGATCGCTGCCGTGGAATCCGGAGAGGAGCGCATCAACACCAAGACCCTGCTCCTGGCGGACTACGCCGGCCCCACGGAACGGCGGCGACTGTTCGAACGGGAACTCGGATGAGAGCACCAACCCGGTGGCCGTGGCACCCGGAACCCGACAACGGAGAAGCGCTGTCGTCGTGGCTCATCCGTGTCGCATCTGCGCACGGGTTGTCCCTCACCGAGTTGCTGGGCAACCTCAACGACATCTCGTTTCAGGCTCTTGGTCGAGTGGCCTCCGGCCTGGATCGTGACCCACCCCGACAGTTCCTTAACGAGATCGCCCGGCACACCGGGCGATCCGTCGCACAGCTCCGCGCGATGACGATCGCCGGGCTGGTTCCCACGGTGGTGAACACTCTGGACCCGTCCGATGACCCGGACGTGTTCTCCAGCTACGTCCACCAGCACTCGATCCTTCTCACGCCACGCACCATCCAGCCCAGGATGACGCCGGGCTGGCGGGCGTGGCTCCCGCCGACGCCGCTTCGGCGGGCGTGCCCGGCCTGCGTCGCGGATTCCGCCCGGGTACCGAGGTTGCGGCTCCTGAGTCAGCTGCCACTCGCGCTGAGCTGCCCGGACCATGGCTGCTACCTGGAATCGATCTACGGGGTGCACGAGACCCGCGTCTTCTGGACCGACAGTCAGCACGACCCCCGGGCCGCCCCACCCGCGGTGAGAGCCATGGACCAGCGAACAGAAGACGCCCTGCGCACCGGCTTCGTCACGCTCCCCAGACGCCAGGTCCCCGCCGCCGTCTGGTTCCGACTACTGCGAACCCTCGTCGATGAACTCGCCACCTTCCCCACCCATGCCCGGCGACACTCCGCCACGCTCAACATCGTCTGGGACAGCATCGGCCAGCCGCCTCGCGGAGGGCGAAGCACGTGGCGGCCCTACGAAACCCTCCCCGGCCCCGTACAAGAGACGTTCCTGGAAGCAGCCGCGGCCGCGATCGCCCTGACCGAGTCCCGCACCATCACGCCCGCCGGCACAGACGGTCAACTCTTCCTCCCGGCACCTCCGCCCGCGAGTCCTCGGCCAGCTCGCGAGGGCCGACGCGCGACCCAGAGCGAGATGAGTCTCGACGATCGGTGGAAGGAGGTCGTGCAGAACCTTGAAGAAGCCATCGGCCTCGCCCGCAACGACTCGACGGCCGCCGACCAACTCTTCCGGTTCCTCGCCTGGGGACCAGGAGGAACCGACAACGCCCGCAAGATCCTCACCGATCTCGACATCCCCCTCCCGAACCCATCACACAATGACGTTTCCGCCCGTTCACGGGTCATAGAATAAGTGAGTGGTTAGGTGACACGTGCGAGGGGCAAGCTGCTCCTCGGCCGTCGTGTCACGTAATCGAACGTATAAGTGACAGGAGGAGCGGTCATGCTCGTGGGGTACATGCGCGTCTCGAAAGCCGACGGCAGCCAGACCACTGACTTGCAACGCGATGCACTCCTCGCCGCGGGCGTCGGGGAGGAGCAGCTGTATCACGATCACGCGTCAGGGAAAAAGGACGACCGGCCAGGGCTCGTCTCGTGCCTGAAGTCGCTTCGTGACGGGGACACGCTTGTCGTCTGGAAACTCGACCGGCTGGGTCGGGACCTGCACCACCTCGTGAACACCGTTCACGACCTCACCGCCCGAGGCGTCGGGTTGAAGGTCCTCACCGGGCAGGGAGCCGCGATCGACACCACGACCGCTGCCGGGAAGCTTGTGTTCGGGATCTTCGCCGCGCTGGCCGAGTTCGAACGGGAGCTGATCTCCGAGCGGACACACGCCGGGCTTGCCTCCGCCCGGGCGCGCGGACGCGTCGGCGGGCGGCCGTTCACGATGACACCGGCCAAGGTGCGGACAGCGATGGCCGCGATGGGGAACCCGGAGACGAACGTTGGGGAGCTCTGTGAGGAACTCGGCATATCCCGGCAGACGCTCTACCGCCACGTTTCGCCGACCGGCGAGATCCGAGCCGATGGTGCACGAGTGCTAGGACGGAAGCGCCCGCCGAGGAAGTGACCAGTGGTGCGTGAATGGGGTCGCGCACGAGGGTCGGACTGCTGGCTGATCGGAGAGCGCTGTGCCCGTTTGGCTTCGTGCCCGTGAGTGCCGTCGCAGGGTGCTTGACATTGCCCCTTAGGGCAAGGTGCATGATCAGGCGCAGTACCAGCGGGAGTCTCGTTCTGAGATACGGCTGACGGCGGATCGGAGTGCGATGTCTGAGAATCGTGGCGGCGGAATGGGCGGGGTGCTGATCGCCCTCGGCGCGGTGGGGCTGCTTATGGCCTGTTGCGCGGGTCCGGCGCTGATTGCGGCCGGCGGACTCGCGGTGGCTGCTGGCGCCCTGCGGAGTTGGCCGGTGCTCGCCGTGGCAGGCCTGGTCGTGGCCGCTGCTGTGGTGTACACCCTCGTTCGGACTCGACGCCGCTCGACCGCCCGTTCGGTTGACGCGAACAGCACCGCCGTTGACGGGGTAGCTGAGCAGGTAGCGCCGGTGATGGTCGATGACTGCTGTGCACTCCCGCCGAAGCGGGCCCGGGTGCAGCCGGCCGAGAACGGGGCGCACTCCGCTGATCGGGCGGGCCGCCCGTGATGCGGGGGTCGGTCTCCAGGGTGCTGGGAAGCCATCGGGGGCGGGCAGTGATGGTCTCCTCGATAGGGATCGCGGTCGCGGTGCTGTTGAGCGGGTGCGGAGCGCACACCTCGACCGCCGCCGCGCCCGGATCGGCAGGGAGCTCTGCTGCCGCCTCCTCCTCGCAGGCTTTTGGAGGCGCAGGCGGGGTTGCCGGTGCGAATGCGGGGGCGGGGTCCTCCATCGCGCCCGCGACGGTGCAGACGGTGTCAGGAACAAAGCTCACGGTGCCGGGCAACAAGCCGGCGCTGCTGTATTTCTTCACCGCGTCGTGTTCGAGTTGCGCTGCGGGTGCCACGACGGTCGGTGCCGGGGTGAGGAAGGCGGGTTCGGGTGTGCAGGCCATCGCGGTGGACCTGGACCCGGGCGAGCCGGTGCAGGTGATCCACGATTTCATGCGGTCCGTCGGGAACCCACCACTGTCCGTGGTGCGGGACGACGGGACGCTACTGAAGCGGTTCAACGTCGACGCGCTCGGCTTGACGGTGGTGCTGAACAAGACCGGACGCGTCGTCTACCGAGGCGTGGACCCCACGGCGGCGCAGACGGCCGCGGCGATCGCCGCCGCCGGCGCGTAAGGGGCAGCCGTGCTGGGTACCTTCGCCTTCGCGTTCGCGGCGGGGATGCTGTCCACCGTGAACCCCTGCGGGTTCGCGATGCTGCCCGCGTTTCTGGCGTACTACATCGGCCGTGACGAAGCCGGTGCCCGGCAGGGCGCCGTGCGGCGTGCGCTGGCCGGGCTCGGTGCTGGCCTGCTGGTCAGTGCGGGGTTCGCCGGGGTGCTGACCGTGACCGGGCTGTTGGTCGCGCTCGGCCTGCGCACCCTGATTGGGGCAGTGCCGTGGGTGGCGGTGCTGGTCGGGGTCCTGCTGGTCGGGCTGGGTATCGCCCTGCTCGCCGGCCGGCACGTCGGGTTGAGCATGAACTCCAGTCGGCTCACCCGGCAAGGGCGCGGCCCGGGCGCGATGGTCGCGTTCGGGGCGGCGTACGGAGTGGCGTCACTGTCCTGCACCCTCGCGGTGCTCCTGGCCGTGATCGGCCAAGCGTTGGCTGCTGGCAACGTCGGAAGCCTCATGGTGGTCTTCGCCGCCTACGCCGCCGGAGCAGCCACGGTGCTGGTGCTCCTGGGGCTGTCCTCCGCGCTAGCCAGCGGACTGCTCGCCCGGATCCTGCACCGCACCGCCCGGTACGTGCCCAGGATCGCGGGAGCGGTGCTGCTGCTCTCCGGCGTCTACCTCGTTGTCTACTGGGCGCCGGCCCTCGTCACCGGCGGCGCGAACGAGAGCCTCGCCACGACCGGCAGCCGCATCTCCGCCGCCATGACCGGCTTCATCAGCAACAACATCGCCCTCATCGTCACGGCGGCGCTGGTCACTGTCGCCGTCATCCTGACCGCCGCCCTCGTCACCCGCTCGAAGACCCGCACACACGCGCGGGCCACCGCCGCCGGGGCTGACAGCGACGAGGCGTAAACACCGAAGATTTTCTTCGCCGCCAACTCGTAGGGGTGCCCCGGCCGTGCGGCATCCTCCTGAACTCGGGCTCGCGCGGATTCCAGTTCCTAGAGCTTCATGCTCACTGGCCCCATCGCCTTGGTGCCGACATACCCGGCTACCCAGGCGGTGAGTGCGTCGTCGACCACTTCTCAAGCTTCACAGCCGTCCTTTCACTGTGCTGATTTGGGTTCGAGGGACCCGGTCGTGAAAGGCCCTCAGCAGACCTGCCGTTCATCCCGGTCTCGGGCCCGGGAGCGCCGGCGTCGGCCGCCGGGCGACGCCGGCCGCGCTCGATCATGCCCGCGGAACACCGCCGGGAGCCGGACGTGCACAGGCTCCCGGCGGTGTTCAGGCCTTGATGTTGTCGAGGGCGGCGAGGTAGGCCTCGTGGTAGGTGGGGAACTGGGCGACCTGGTCGCGGAGCGTGTCCAGCGGGAGCCGGGCGCGGATAGCGAGCGAGGCGTGGTGAATCCACTCCCCAGCCAGCGGGGCGACTGCCCACGCTCCGATGAGGACCTTCGCGTCCGTGTCGACCAGGAGCCCAAGGTTCCCGACAGGGTCCTTCTCATACGTCCAGGGCCGGGCGATGGCATCGGCGACGTCCAGTTCAGTGGAAACGGTGCGCAGCCCGGCGTGGTCGGCTTGCTGCTGGGTGAGCCCCGCGGCCGCGATCTCCGGTTCCCCGAACACCACACGTGGGATGCCGTCGTAGAACGCTTTCCGGCTGCCGCCGAGGATCGCCTCGGCCGCGATCCGGCCCTGGTACTTCGCGACGTGCGTGAAGGGCATCACCCCGGTCACGTCTCCGATCGCCCAGACGTTCTCGGCAGCCTTGCACTGCTCGTCGATCTGCACCTGCCCGTGCTGGCCGATGCTCACGCCGACGTCCTCGAACCCGAGGCCAGCGGTGCGTGGTTTCCGGCCGGTGGCGAAGATGACGACGTCGCCGGTGGCGGTGCTGCCGTCGTCGAGCTCGATCACGCTGCTTCCGCCGTCGCGGCGACCCCGTTTCGCGGAAGCGTTCAGCCGCACGTCCACCCCAGCCGCTTCCAGGTAATGGTGGGCGAGTTCCCCGACGCGGGGTTCTTCCCGGTCGATCAACCGGTTTCCGCGCTGCAGGAGGGTGACGTGCACCCCGAACCGGGACAGGAACGTTGCGGTCTCCACCCCGACGGCGCTCCCGCCGACGATCACGACACTGCCCGGCAGGGTGGTCGCGGTGTAGGTCTCCCGGTTCGTCCACGCCGTGATCTCAGACAGCCCCTCCAACGGCGGGATGACGGCGTCGGAGCCGGTGGCGATGATGATGTGCTCGGCGATCACTTCCTGGCCGCCGGCTTGGATGCGGCCAGGACCGGTGATGCGAGCATCCTCCTTGATCACGAGCGCACCTTGCTTGCTATATCCCTCGACCTGGCCGGCGTCATCCAAGTTCCGGATCATGTAGTCGCGGTAGTCGCTGGTCTCCGACCAGTTCAATTCCGCCCCGCCCACGCCCGCAGCACGCTGCACCTCGGTCTGCGCCTCGGATGGCCGCAACACCGTCTTCGACGGGATGCAGGCCCAGTAAGCGCACTCCCCACCGATCAACTCCCGCTCAAACACCGCGACGCGCTTCCCGGCCTGCATCAGCCGGCTCGCCGCCACCTCACCGCCGGGCCCCATGCCCAGCACCGCTACGTCCACACGCTCACTCATCCGCTTGCCCTTCATTCGTCATCATTGATCGTTCAGGTGCGATGCGCGGACAGCTCAGTCCGGGCATCGGCGGCCGCATGCTGTCCCGCGGGGTGGCGCCGATTCTGCTCACGCCGCCTGGACGCATCACGGTCACGAGGAGCGAGCACGTCTTGCTGCCGGAGGCGTGTCGCGCCAGCGGGCAGATCCGTTCGCCCGCTGGGACCTCTGGCCGGGTGCACCGTCGCCCTGGCCAGCGCGGCAACCATCGACGTGCCGGCGCGGTGGGGCTAGCAGCAGCCGCCAGGTGCAGCAGCCGGTCGGTTCTCATCGTCGGCGTTCTCGATCATCGTCCGCGCCATGCCCTGCCCGAGGGCGTACGCGTCAGTGACCGGCAGGACTTCCCCTCCGGGATGCGCCTCGATCCACGCGTGCGCCTCTTCTGTGGAGGTGAAGTAGTGCACCTGGTTGCAGAACGCGGACCGGAGGGAGGTCATGTCGTCCGGGTTCACCAGGGACACCACGGCCGTCTCAGGGGATACGGACTGCACCCCGTCGGGTC
Organism: Curtobacterium sp. B18; assembly: GCF_000333375.1. Taxonomy (GTDB): domain Bacteria; phylum Actinomycetota; class Actinomycetes; order Actinomycetales; family Microbacteriaceae; genus Curtobacterium. Next base: position 1,073 of record NZ_BACZ01000345.1, on the reverse strand, counting down.
CGACGGTGACATTGATCGGGTTGCCCGAGGCGGGGCTGACGGATTCGACGCGAGCGGAGGTGCCGAGCAGGGTGGGGAAGATGAGGGTGTCCAACGCGCACCAGGTGTACAGCTGCTCCCCGTTGACCTCGAACCGGTGGGGCGTGGGACGCAGGGTGAGTCCCTGACCGATGATGCGGCCGTACTCGTACTCAATGTCCGGCACCGCGGCAAGCGCCTCCCGCACGTCCGCCTCAGTGCGTCCCGTCGCTGCCGCGAGGGCGCTGAACTCGACGGGGTCGCCCTGAGCGAGCAGGTTCAGCAGCGGCAGCCAGAGGGATGCTTCCTGACCGGTCTCGCTGGAGGTGAGTCGATCGGCCAGGGACGTGTTCTCAGTCATCGAAATCCTCTTTCGTTGTGCATGCGAGTGCGAGTGCGAGTGCGAGTGTTGGGCGGGGCTGAGCGGGGCGGGGCTGGGCTGAGCTGAGGCGGCGTGCGGTTAGGCGGCGCAGCAGGAGAGTTTGCTGATGTCGGTGCTGAAGGACTGCGCGGCGATCTTGATGCCCTCCGCCATCGTCAGGTACGGGCTCCACAGTGCCCCGACCTGATTGACGGTCATCCCCGCGGCGATGATGTAGACCCCCGCGGCGGCGAGGTCCGCGGCTTCCTTCCCGACCGCCGTGATGCCGACGATGCGGCCCGTGCTCGCTTCGGCGACCATCTTGATGAACCCACGCGTGTCCCGGTTCACCAGCGCGCGGGGCACGTACTCCAACGGCACCACCTGGCATCGGCACTGGATCCCTGCCGCGTTGGCCTGCCGGTCCGTCATCCCCACGGCGGCGACGGTCGGACTGGAGAAGATGATCCGCGGCAGGTTGCCGTAGTCGATCTTCCGGCCGGCATCGTTGAACGCGTTCTCGGCAACGAGGGCGCCATGCGCCGCGGCGACGTACACGTACTCCGGGTGCCCGGTCACGTCGCCGGCTGCCCAGACTCGCGGGTTCGTCGTCTGCTCGAACGCCTCGAACGGCTGCGCCGGACCCTCGCCGAGGAAGGGCTGTTCGACCCCGCCCGGAAGAAGCGGCTGCCGT
>NZ_BACZ01000346.1 GCF_000333375.1 Curtobacterium sp. B18 | reverse complement strand
AGCAGCCCGACGACGGCATCGTCCAGCAGATCGCGCTGAACGAGACGGCGCTGGTGCGGCTCACGCGGGCTTTCCTGCCCGGGATGCTCGCCCGCGGTGTCGGCGGCGTCATGACCGTCGCGTCGACCGCGGCGTTCCAGCCCACCCCGCACATGGCGCTGTACGGCGCGACGAAGGCGTTCGTCCTCTCGTTCACCGAGGCGCTCTGGTGGGAGACCCGCGGCCGGGGCGTCCGGGTGCTCGCCCTCTGTCCCGGACCGACCGCGACGGGCTTCTTCGACGCCGCCGGTGGAGGCTCGTTCCTCGAGGGCGGCCGACAGACGGCGGACGAGGTCGCACGCGTCGGTCTGCAGGCGTTCTCCCGCGCCGGCGGCCCGACCGTGGTGTCCGGACTCCGCAACGCGGTGCTGGCGAGCGCGCACCGGTTCGTCCCCCGGGGGCTCATGACACGGATGTCCGCGATGGTGATGGAGTGACGGGCCGGACGGGACGCCGTCCGGTCAGCGCCCGAGCGGACCTCGTCGTCCCGCGGCCGGCGGCGTCGGGCGGCTGAACCGGGCACGTCGGTCGCGCGGCAGGTCGTTCCACACGTCGGCCCAGATCGCCTCGAAGTCGACCGGTCGGATCGCGCCCTGCCGGAGCGCCCGCTCCGGCACGGTCAGCGCGTCGAGCGAGGCGCCGAGCAGCCGGACGTCGCCGTGCACCTCGGGGCGTCCGTTGCCGTGGAACGTCGTCACGGTCAGGGTCCGCACGCCGGGCCGGAGTCGGCGGGCGGCGCGCCCGAGCACCAGGAACCCCGCTGCGTACAGCCCCACGGCGGCACCGGTCCCGAGGGCGGCGTGGGGGGCGAGCGCGGCCATCACGCCGATCGCCACGAGGGCGCCGAGTGCCGGCCAGGCGGACCACGCGCGGAGCACCGCACGTTCGCCACGCGTCGTGCCCGGCGGGTAGACGACGAGCGTCCGGGTGCTCCACATCGTCCGGTCGACGGGCCGCACCGCGTACCGACCCCACACGTGCGGACCGTCCACCACGCGGGACCGGACGTCGGAGACGACGCTCACCGGACGACCTCGGCACGGACCGGCGCCACCACGTCCCGGTGCCGGATGGCGGTGACGCAGGGGAAGCAGAGCAGGTCGCCCTCCTGGACGTCCGACGGCAGCGGCGCCGGGAGGCGGTGGAACGGACCGTCGTCCGCGCCGACGCACGGCGTCAGGACGTAGGTCCGCGTCGGTGCGGCGGTGCTCACGCGGCCGATGAGCCGCACCTCGTCGAGCACCGCGAAGCGGGGCAGCACGGCGTCGAGTTCGAGCAGGACGACACCGGTGCGGGGTCGTCGGACCCGCACGACCGAGGCCACGGCGACGCTCACCTCGCCCGGCGTCCACGTGCGCGGGCGGTACCGGGGCGGCGCCTGCTCGGCGGTGTGCACGCACGGGGTGCCGGCGAGCTCGGCGAGCCGGACCATCGAGACGGCGGCGACCAGGACGTCGCCGGTCGTGGGCTCGGTGTGGGCGGGCCAGAGGGTCGGGTCCACGGGGTCGGGGAGGGACGCGCGGAGCGTCGGGAGGATCGCGGTCAGGGTCACCACTCCACGATCCGGCGGGGGCGGTCGGGCGGACAGCGTCCTGACGGATCGCTGACGGCGTGCGCCGGATCCCGTGCGCGGTCCTGACGCGGCGAGCGCGGAGGACGCGACGAGGGCGCGGAACGCGCGGGGCGGCGGACGGGAGGCGCGGTGCGGGCTGGCACCGTCCCTCCCGTCCGTCCCTGGGTCACGCCGGCCGCATCACGCTCGTCGCGTCACGCGAACTGCGCGTAGAACCGCTCGGGCGCCTCGGCGAGCGAGGCCTTGACCCCGGCGCTCCAGTCGTCCACGACGACCTCGGCCGCGCCCCGCTCCACCCCGTCGAGCGAGCACCGGGCGACCTCGGCCGGGTCGACCTTCGGCCCCTCGTACCCGGCCATCATGTCCGTGTCCGCGGCCCCGAGGTGCAGCCCCTGCACGGCGACGCCCCGCCCGGCCAGTTCGAGGCGGACGGCGTTGGTCATGTTCCACTCGGCGGCCTTCGCGACGGCGTACCCGCCGGAACCCGGGTACGCGAACCAGGACAGCGCCGACAGGACGTTCACGATCGCGCCCCCGCCGTTGCGCTCGATCAGCGGCGCGAAGGACCGGACCATGGCGAGGTTGCCCCAGAGGTGCGTGTCCAGCTCACGCCGGACGTCGGTCAGGTCGTCCGTGAGGAGCGATCCCTGGGTCGTGATCCCGGCGTTGTTGACCAGCAGCGTCACGTCGGACGCCCGGGCGGCAGCGGCCTCGACCGAGGCCTGGTCGGTGATGTCGAGGGGCAGCACCTCGACCCCGTCGACGTCCACCAGCTCGGGCCGCCGCGCCGTGGCGTAGACCTTGGCGGCGCCGCGCTCGAGCAGCTGCTGCACGAACCGTCGTCCGATGCCCCGGTTCGAGCCCGTGACGAGTGCGACCGATCCAGCGATGTCCATGGTGTCCCTCCTGCCGAGCGGGCACCTCCCGCAGCGGCTCGGCTACGCTAAGACCTCACATCCATGTGAGGTGCAAGGAGGAGATCGTGCGCATCGGAGACCTCGCCGCGGCGACCGGCGTGAGCGTCCGGTCACTCCGGTACTACGAGGAGCAGGGACTGCTCCGCGCGGACCGCACACCGAGCGGCCAGCGCGCCTACGCCACCCCGGCGATCGACCGGGTGCGGCTCATCCAGCAGCTCTTCGCCGCGGGACTGCCGAGTCGCACCGTGGTGCAGCTGCTGCCGTGCGTGGACGCCGGCGTGGCCACCGACGAGACGTTCGCGCTCCTCGTCGCCGAACGCGACCGGATCACGACGCAGCTCGCCGAGCTCGAGGCGGCGCGCGACCGGCTCGACGAGGTCATCGCGATCACCGAGCACCCGACGCCCGAGCACTGCCCGGCACTGCGGGACCGACCGGCGCAGGCCGCCTGATCAGCGGCGGCGCGCAGCCTGCCAGGTCTCGCGCGGCAGCACCCCGAACTCGTCGCGGTAGCTGCCCGCGAAGCGGCCGAGGTGCGCGAAACCGGAGTCGCGGGCCACGTCGCCGACGCTCCGGTCGTCGCCGGACTCCAGGCCCTCGCGGGCGAGCAGCAGCCGGATGCGCCGGAGGTAGGTCGTCGGTGTGATGCCGTGGTGTCGACGGAACGCGTCCTGCAGGCCGCGGATGCTCAGGCCGGCCGCCGCGGCGACGTCCTCGACGGTGATCTGCTCGGTCGCGTGCTCGAGCAGGAACGCCTCGGCCCGGGCGAACCGGGCCGCCGCCGCCGTGCGGGGCTGGTCCTGACCGACCGGCCAGTGCGGGATGGCGGTCAGCAGGCCGCCCGCCGCGAAGCGGGTCAGCTCCCGTTCGTGCTCCTCGGTGACCTCCTCCGGTCCCCGCAGGACGTCCGCGGCCACCGCGCGCACCATCAGCCACCAGGCCGCGAGGGTCGGTCCCTCGGGGACGTGGTGCGGCTGGAACTCGATCGGTCCGGGGTGCCACGCACCGCGTTCGGCAGCCACCTGCTCGACCGTCGTCCGGTCGATGCGGATGAGGTCGAGCTGGAACCCGTCCCACCGGACGTGCTGGGGATCGTGGCGGAACAGCACGGGTCGGCCGGTCGGCACCGGGTCGCCGTCGACCGCACCGCCGCCGGACTTCAGCCAGAAGAGGACCATCGCGGTGTCGGCCTCGACCGTCCCCTCGACGACACCCGTGCTCGCCATCGAGACCAGGGACAGCAGGTCGGAGCCGCGACGCCGTTCCGCGAACGAGAACCCGGACACGGCACAGTCGACCGTGGCGCGCCGGACGTCGGGGATCCGCGTGACGAGCTCGGCCGCGTCCGCCGGGTCGGACGTCACGACCGACCACTGCGCGCGCTGCACGAGGGCGGTCACGGTCGGACCTGCCCGGGCGACGGTGCGGAGGCGTCCGGGGCGCCGAGCACCGCCTCCGCGATGTGTCGGGCCACCTGCTCGGGCGGGGTGTGCGTCGTGTCGACGACCTCGGCGGTGGCGTGCAGCCAGGTGCGCGCGGCCTCGGCGTACGGTCCGACGCGGCTGGACCGGAACGTGGACGGCCCCGTGACCTGGTCGTGCTCGATCCGGTCGCGCAGGGTGGGCTCGTCGGCGTGCAGGACGAAGTGCCGGACCGGGATCCCGTGCCCGGCCAGTCCGTCGGCGATCTCCCGCCAGTAGCGCTCGACCAGGACCGTCTGCGGCATGACGAGCGTGCCACCCACGGATCCGAGGACCTGCCTCGCGGTCTCGACGACGAGCGGTCGCCACGGGTCCCAGTGCTGGAAGTCGTCGGTCGGCCACAGCTGCGGGTGGATGTCCATCAGGGTCTCGCCGACCTTCTCGGGGTCGAGCACGCGTGCGTCCGGCAGGAGCGGTGCCAGCAACCTGCTGGTGGTCGTCTTGCCCACTCCGTGCGTCCCGTTGATCCAGACGATCATGACCGGACCGTAGCGCATCCGGCTGCCGGACCGGGGGAACGGGCGGACGCCGGGCGCGTGGCGGGGTCGCACCGCGCCCGGCGTCGGTCGCAGGTCACCCCAGGTGCGCGTAGTCCGGCAGGTCGATCGCCTCGGCCGGTGGGGTGGCGAAGCGCGCCCCGAGGCGCCCCACGACGGGCAGCGCCGCCACGCGGACGGCGGCGCCGAAGGCCGCGACCCCGAGGCGGGACGTCGGGTTCGCGAGCCGCGGGGTGCCGGGCGGGAGCCGCTGGGCGCGGGTGACGTACGGCCGCATGATCCGCTCGTACGCGCGGAGGGCGTCACGGTGGTGGACGTGGGCGGCGAGCTCCCCGGCGAGGACGTAGGCGCCGGTGAGCGAGAGGCTCGTCCCCATGCCGCTGACCGGCGACGCGCAGTACGCGGCGTCTCCGACGAGGACCACCCGACCGTCGGACCACCGCGGGGCGTGCACCTGCCCGATGGCCTCGGAGTAGAGGTCGTCGGCGTGGTCGAACCCGTCGAGGATCCGTTGGGCCTCCCACCCGGCGTCCCCGAACACGGCGTGCAGGCGGCGACGCACGGCGTCGAGGTCCCCGCGGTCGGAGCCGGCTCGCTCCCGCCGGCGGTCCGTCACGACCGACACAGCCGCACGGATCGTCCCGTGCGGGTCGGGGCGGAGCGTGATCGACCGGCCGCCCGGGGCGTTGTACCAGCGCCACCAGTCGTCGTCCGACGCCGTCCGGGGGATCGTGCCGTAGGTCGTCTCGAGGCCGAGCGACCGGATCTCGGGCTCCTCGCCGAACACCAGTCGGCGGGTGCTCGACCCGATGCCGTCCGCCGCCACGACCAGGTCGAACCGGTCGTCCGGGCCGTGCTCGAAGCCCACGGTCACGCCGTCGTCGTCCTGGTCGATGCGGGTGATCCGGTCGCCGTAGCGGTACTCGGTGTCGTCGACCGTCCGCTCGACGAGCAGTCGCGCGAGGTCGCCCCGCAGGACCTCGAGCTCGGCGGTGGCCCCGTCGGAGTCGGAGGTCCCCGCGGCGAACGCGGCGATGGTCCTGCCGTCGGCGCGGACGAACCGGGTGCCGACCTCGCCGGTCGTGGCGGCACGGATGGCGTCCTCGACGCCCATCCGGCGAGCGACCTCGCGCCCGGCGCCGCGCACGTCGACGTTCTGTCCGCCGGTGCGGAGGGACGGTGCCCGCTCCACGATGACGGTCTCGAACGAGAAGCGGTGCAGCCAGTACGCGAGCGCGGGTCCGGCGATGCTCGCACCCGAGACGAGCACGCGTCCGCGAGGGTGGTGGGTCATGTTTCCTCATGTCGTTGATTACCAATGAGATTGGCAATGTACACGACTACCATGGACACGTGTCGAACGAGGAGCAGCAGATCCGGGGCGTGCGCGCCGACGACCGCACCGACCGTCACGACCGGGCGGCAGCACGTCGCGACGGACGCGTGCTCCCCGACGACGACATCCGCGCACGCGTCCAGCAGGTCGCCGTCCGCCAGCAGCGGTTCGAGCGGCACCTCGCCCGGGCGCTCGAGGTCGACGCGGCCGGACTCGAGGCGATGGACCACCTCATCGCGACCGGTCCGGCGACCCCGACCGAGCTCGCGCGACGCCTCGAGATCTCGACGGCGGCGATGACCCTCGTGCTCAACCGGCTCGAGGCCGCCGGACACGTCCGCCGCGAGCGCCACCCGAGCGACGGCCGCAAACTCGTCGTCACCGCCGCCGAGCGGTCGTCGGACCGCGCGTACGACCTGGTCCTGCCGCTGATCGACGGCATGGAGGCGATCGTCGACGACCTCGGGCCCGACGAGCGCGCGACCGTGCAGGCCTTCCTCGACCGACTGATCGGCGTCTACGACGACGCGATGGGCTGAACACCCGGACAGGATCGGCGACAATGGGCCGTGCCCTTCCGTGCCCTCCTCACCACCGCCGCCTCGGCGTTCGCCCTCGCGATCGTCCTCGCCACCGCGACGCCCGCCTCGGCCCACGACGTTCTCGCCGGGTCCGCACCCGCCGCGGACACCACGGTCCGGGGTGACCTCGATCAGGTCACCCTGACGTTCTCGGAGCCCCCGCTGGCGGGACTCGAGTCGGGCATCGTCATCAGCGTCACCGACCCGGACGGCACCGAGGTCGGCAGCGGGGACGTCGACGTCGACGGCAGCACGCTCCGCACGGCGGCCGACCTCACGACCGCCGGTGCCTACACGGTGACGTGGCGGAGCGTCTCGGTCGACGGCCACCCGATCTCGGGGAGCTACCGGTTCACGTCGTCCGGGGTGCCCGCCGCGAGCCCGACGACGGGAACGTCCGTGAGTCCGTCGGCGGCAGTGGCCGCACCCAGCGCGAGCGCGACGGCGTCGAGTGGTCCCGCGAGCGCCCTGGCAGACCCGTCCGGGCCGAGGGCGACGCCGTGGGTCCTCGGCGGGATCGCGGCGCTCGTGGCCGCCGCCCTCGTCACCGCGCTGGTGGCCGTCCGCCGCCGGACGGTCGCCGACGACTGACCCCGCCCGGATCAGCGCCCCGCGTAGCGCCCGCGGCGGTGCCGCCGGTCCCACACCGCGACGGCGATCCGGCCGACGCCGAGCGCGATCCAGGCCCCACCGACGATCCACCGCCACGCGTCACCGCCCTCGACCCCGGCGACCACGAGCCAGACCACGCCCAGGGCGGTCCACGCCACGGCCATCCAGATGGCCGGTCGCCCGACGATCGACCGCCACAGCTGCTCGTCCCCGGCGTCCTCGCTCATGGCCACACCGTAGACCGTCCGGTCCGCCCCGGCGAGGAACTGAGCAGATCGTCAGGCGCGATCGTGCAGCGTCACCTGGTACCCGTCCGGGTCGGCGAAGGTGAACGTCCGACCGAACGGACCGTCGATCGGCGCGGACACGATCGTGTGCCCGTCGGCGACCAACGCGTCGTGGATCGCCTGGACGTCGGTCGCGTGCAGCCAGATCGCCGCGCCGATGCCCGGCTGGGCCACGGCGTCCAGGTCGGTGCCGGGCACGAGGTCGCGCAGGGCGAAGGCGATCGGCGTGGTCTCGAAGACCACCGCGTGCGGCGGACCCGCCTGCGAGCGGACGAGGCCGAGGTACCGCTCGTAGAACGCCTGCGACGCGTCGAGGTCGCGGGTCTGCAGCGAGATGAAGTCGGGGCCGGTGACGGGCATGGGGTGCTCCTTCGTTGGTGTCAGTTATCTGACACGGATCAATGTATGTCAGACTACTGACATGCGTCAAGACGGGAACGGCATCGACCTCGACACGTCCCTCGGCTACCTGCTCAAGGAAGCGTCGAGCGCGCTCCGCACCGCGATGGAGGCCGTGCTGCGCCCGCTCGGCATGACCATCACGCACTACTCGTGCCTCGAACTGCTCGCGCAGCGGCCGGGGTCGTCCAACTCCGACCTCGCCCGCGGGGCCTTCGTGACGCGGCAGTCGATGAACGTCCTGCTGCAGGCACTCGAACGGGACGGCTCCGTGTCGCGTGCGTCGGAGGCACCGGTGGGCAAGGCGCTGCCGGTCCAGCTCACCCCGCTCGGCCGGAAGCGTCTCGCCGAGGCCTCGGCAGCGGTCCGCGGCGTCGAGCTCCGGATGCTCGGGGGGATGTCGGCCGACGAGCAGGAGGCAGCGCTCCGTGCCCTGCGGAGCATGGTCCGGGCGCTGCGCGACGACGCGTGAACGGTCCCGCTACGGTGCGACCGGTCGGCGCCCCGTGGACGACTGGAACCGCAGCAGGTAGCCGTCCGGATCGGTGACGAGGAACTGCCGCACGCCGGCCTCCTCGTCGCCCACGCGGTACCAGCGCGTCTCCGGCGGCATGAAGAGCTCGACACCCCCGGCGCGGAGCGACGCCGCGACGACGTCGGCGTCCGGCACCCCGATCTGCAGGTTGATCCCACGGCCGAGGGGTCGCTCGAGCGGCCCGGTGACCCAGTTGCGACCGACCCCGGCCTGCTCCAGCATCACGTGCGCCGACCCGAGGACCAGGTACGCGAAGCGCTCCTCCGGGCGCGCGTAGTGCACGGTGAAGCCGCACAGGTCCACCCAGAAGGCGGTGCTGACGTCCACGTCGGCGACGAGGAGCTCGGGCACGAGCGCGGGATCCGGGTCGGGTGTCACGAGGCCATGGTGCCAGTCGTGGCGCCCCACGGCGATCCGCGGAGCGCGGTCCAGGAGGCGCGGTGCGGCCGAGGTGGACGCGCTGCGGTCGGGCGCACGGTGCGTGACGGACGCGCACCGCGCCTCCTGAACGTGTGGACAAGATCCGTGCTCGCCGGACCGGCGACGCGTCGGCGGCCTAGCGTGAGAGCGTCATGGCACCCGAACACCGACTCCCTGCTGAGCCCGATGCGGCTCCCACCGTCGCGCACCACGAGGCGCACCACGCTGCCACCGCCGCGCCACCCGAGCGCACCGAGCACTCCGATGGCGGCTCAGGCGACCAGCCGGACCCGAACCGCTGGAAGGCCCTCGTCATCTGCCTGCTCGGCGGCGGCATCGTCCTGCTCGACGTGTCGATCGTCAACGTCGCGCTGCAGTCGATCTCGTCGGGCCTCCCCGGGGCGACCCCGGAGGCCGTGCAGTGGATCCTGTCGGGCTACGCGCTGTCCTTCGGGCTCCTGCTCGTCCCGGGCGGGCGGCTCGGCGACGCCTCCGGTCGTCGCCGCATGTTCGTCATCGGCGTCGGGCTCTTCACCCTCGCGAGCGCCCTGTGCGGCTTCGCGCCGAACGGGATCGTGCTGGTCGTCGCGCGCCTGGTGCAGGGCCTCGCCGGCGGCCTGCTGACCCCCCAGGTGACCGCCCTCATCCAGCAGCTTTTCCGCGGCAAAGGAACGCGGCACCGCGTTCGGCCTCTTGGGCGCCACGGTCGGCATCGCCACCGCGATCGGCCCGCTCGTCGGCGGCCTCCTCATCACCGCCTTCGGCACCGAGAACGGCTGGCGGTTCGTCTTCTTCGTGAACCTGCCCGTCGGACTCGTCACGATCCTCCTGGCCTTCCGCTACCTGCCGGGGGCGAGCCGGGCCGAACGCGGCCGGAAGCACGACTTCGACCCCGTCGGCATCGCCCTGCTCGGCGCCGCCGTGGTCGCCCTGCTGCTGCCGTTCGTGCAGTCGCAGGAGTGGAAGGGCACGGCGAAGTGGTGGCTCGTGGTCGCCGCCGTCGTGCTCGGAGTGCTGTTCGTCCTGTGGGAGCGGCGGTACGCCCGGTCGAAGGAGCCCGTCATCGACCTCCGGCTGTTCCGCCGCCGGTCGTTCTCGCTCGGCGTCGGACTCGCGACGCTGTACTTCGCCGGGTTCACGCCACTGTTCTTCGTCCTGACGCTGGCCCTGCAGTCCGGCCTGCACTACTCGGCGCTGATGGCCGGCCTGGCCTCGCTGCCGTTCGCGATCGGCTCCGGGGTGGCGTCGACCATCGGCGGTCGCGTCGTCTCGCGGTTCGGCCGGCAGCTCATCGTCGTCGGGACGATCCTCGTGCTCGTCGGGCTCGGTGCCGTGATCTGGGTCGTCGCGAACCACTACCGGTCCGACCTCGGGTGGTGGCTCGTCGTGCCGCTCCTCGTCGCCGGGGTCGGCTCCGGGCTGACGATCTCGCCGAACCAGACCCTGACCCTGTCCGAGGTGCCGGTGGAGCAGGGCGGGTCGGCCGGTGGCCTCATCCAGGTCGGCGCCCGTGTCGGCTCCGCGATCGGCATCGCCGCGGTCGGCAGCGTGTTCTACTCGGCGCTCGCGAGCTCGAAGGGCGACTACTCGCAGGGGCTGCCGCTGGGGCTCGGCGTCGCGCTCGCGTTCGTGGCGGCCGCCCTCGTCGCCGGCATCGTCGACGTCGTGGTCGGACGGGTGCGGGGGACCGAGGCGACGGTGTGATCCGGGTCCTGACGATGCGCTATCGTCAGGACCAGAGGGAAAAGGCCCGCGCCCCACCGGCTGCCGGGTACTCACACGCGGCTCACGGGGGTCGCCACTTCGTCATCGAAGGAGTGCCCCGTGTCCGAAGTCCTCGCTCGCCCGCCGTTCGACCCCGAACTCGTGCCGTTCCTCGACGCACTGGCGGCACGCGGTCCCTTCACCGTCACGCCGGAGATGCTCCCGCACATGCGGCAGCTCGACGTCACCGAGGCCGAACTCGACGCACGGCTGCACGCCCGCGGGTACGAGCGTCGGCGCATCACCGTGCCCGGCCACCGCGGCGACCCGATCGACCTCGCCGTGATCCAGCGCGCCGGTCGAACGGGCGCGACCACGGGGGTCTACACGATCCACGGCGGCGGCATGGTGTTCGGCCACCACCTCGGGAACCTCGACTCCTACGACGACTGGCTGCTGGTCCACGACGTCGTGCTCATCAGCGTCGACTACCGCCTGGCTCCGGAGCACCCGGACCCGTTCCCGGTCGAGGACTGCTACGCCGGCCTGATCTGGGTGACTGAGCACGCCGAGGAGCTCGGCATCGACCCCGACCGCATCGTCGTCGCCGGGCAGAGTGCCGGCGGCGGGCTCGCGGCGGGCACCGCCCTGCTCGCCCGCGATCGACGAGGACCGTCGCTGCTGGCGCAGATCCTCGTGTCGCCGATGCTCGACGACCGGGACGCCACCGTCTCGACGCGGCAGATCGACGGCGTCGGGGTCGCCGACCGGCAGCTGACCCGGTTCGGTTGGGACGCCTACCTCGGGGACCGTCGCGGTACCGAGGACGTGTCCGTGTACGCCGCCCCCGCACGGGCGAGCGACCTCGCCGGACTCCCGCACACCTACATCGACTGCGGCAGCGCCGAGGTGTTCCGCGACGAGACCGTCGCCTTCGCGAGCGGGCTGTGGGCAGCGGGCGTCGACGCCGAGCTGCACGTGTGGCCCGGAGCCTTCCACGGCTTCACGAGCATGGTGCCCGACTCGACCGTCGCGAGGACCGCCACCGCAGCACTCGCCCGGTGGACGAGCCGGACGCTCGGTGACGTCGAGGATTGAATGGACCCGTGCGGGTACTGGTGCTGGGCGGGACGGGGTGGCTGGGACGGGCGATCGTCCGTGCGCTCCTCGCAACGGGGGCGGACGTCACGTGCCTGGCGCGCGGCGAGACGGGGACGGTCCCGGACGGCGCCCGGCTCGTCCGGGCCGACCGCCGGGCACCCGGCGCGTACGACGACGTGCGCGGCGCCTGGGACGAGGTGGTCGAGCTCTCGTGGGGTCCCGACCTCGTCGGCCCCGCGCTCGACGCCCTCGCGGACGACGCCGCGCACTGGACCCTCGTGTCGAGCACCTCGGTCTACGCCCGCAACGACGAACCGGGCGCGGACGAGAACGCCGCGGTCGTCGAACCCGCCGACCTGACGCAGTACGCGGACGCCAAGGTCGCCGCCGAGCGGCGGAGCGTCGACCGCCTCGGGTCGAGGCTGCTGGTCGCCCGACCCGGCCTGATCGTCGGCGCCGGCGACCCGAGCGACCGGTTCGGGTACTGGCCCGGCCGACTCAGCCGTCCCGGGCCCGCGCTCGTCCCCACGACGGCCGGTCGCACGGTCCAGGTGGTCCACGTCGAGGACCTGGCCCGCTGGGTCGGCGATGCCGGACGGGCCGGTCGCACCGGGGTCGTCAACGCCGTCGGGGACGTCGTGCCGATGCAGGACTTCCTCCAGCTCGCCGTCGAGGCCACGGGCTTCGACGGCGAGCTCGTCGAGGTCGAGGACGACGTCCTGCTCGCCCACGACGTCGCGTACTGGGCGGGGCCGCGGTCCCTGCCGCTCTGGCTGCCGCGCACCGACACGGCGCTGATGGACCGGTCGGCGCGGGCGTTCCGCGACGCCGGCGGCCGCGCCTGTCCGCTCGAGGAGACCCTCGCCGAGGTGCTCGAGGACGAGCGGGCACGAGGTGTGGACCGGCCGCGGCGTTCCGGGCTCACAGCCGCCGAGGAGGCAGCGGTCCTCGCGGCAGTCCGCTGACGCCTCGCGCCCGGATCGACGCTCAGCCGCGCCGCCGGCGACGGAGCCGTTCGAACCACCCGGCCGTCGCGATCCCCTGACCCACGTCACCGCTCCCGGCCAGCGTGCCCGCGGCGAGGCCCAGGAACGTCGCACCGCAGGCGTCGCACAGCGTCCGCGTCGCCGTCCGGACCGGCTCGCCCTGGATGGGTCGTCGGCACTGGTCACACCGCTGCTGCATGGTCCCCCGATCGTCGGTGCTGGCTCCCGAGTCTGCCGCACCGTCGCATGGCCCTGCCGTGTGACGGACGGGAGACGGCCCCACCAGCCGGTTCCGGCGCACCGCGCCAGCGGTGCGACGGCCATGACGGGAGGGACGGTGCCGGCTGGCACCGCGCCTCCCGTCCGGCGGCGGGTCGCCGCAGCGTGCTCAGCCCTGGTTCACGGTGTCGGCAGCCCAGGACAGGTCGTCGTCGGGGTCGACCTCGAACGCCTCGAACCGCGGGTCCCCGAGGATGTCCGCCACCAGGGTCCGGCTCCCAGCGACGATCGTCGCGTCCCAGTCGATCTCGGTGGCGAGCACCCAGGCGTGGTCCTCGGGCCAGAGCATCTGCGGCGTGTGGCCCGGCGCGGGGTGGTCCTCGAGGCTGACGGTGTCGGGCCAGTCGGGGCGGGCGAAGGTGTCGAGCGAGGCCGTCATCAGGTGGAAGCCGCGCCCCGGCCAGGCGAAGCGCGGACCCTCCAGGGCGTCGGCGACCATCCGTCTGCGGTGTCGCAGCTCGACGAGCGCCAGCTGCTGCTGCGCCGCGATGTCCGCCGCAGTGGGCTCCCCGAAGCCGAAGGATGCCGCGCTCGAGCCCGCTCCGAGGTCGCCCCATCCCTCCCACACGGCGGCGACGAGGTCGGTCGGCGTGGTCGTGGTCCGAGCGAGGTGCACGGTCAGGGCCGCGAGCAGGTCGGTGTCGAGTTGGCCCTCCTCGGGTGGCCCGACGGTCCAGCCGTCGTCAGTCTCGACGGCGACGGGCGGCGTCCGGCCGGACAGGTGCACCCACTGCACCAGCGGATGCACCCGCTTGCCGGTCCGTTCGGCGATGTCGGACCACCGCCACGGTCGCCCGTCCACGAGGAGCGGCACACCCCACTGGTCGGTCACGCTCGCGTCCCGCCGATGTGCGGGCAGCGGGTGCAGGATCCGCGCGTAGGCCGCGAAACCGGTCCCGGCGACGCCGCCCGCCGTCGCCCATCCTCCGGCGCGCTCGAGCAGCCAGTCCCCACGACCCACGTCCGCGATCAGCCCCATGGGGTCACGGTAACCGGCGAAGCCGTCAGGCGCAGCCGGATCGTTGCGCGGCGCTGCCGTCGAGGTGCGGCAGCCGACTCGTCGAACCGGCTGTTCACCCGAGCGCGCTGGTCGCGCTGCGGAGTTCCTGCAGCACGTCGAGCGCATGGCGCGCCAGTCCGTCGTCGTCGCTCGGCTCGCCCTCCGACCAGCGTGCGTACCCCTGCTTGAACGCCAGGACCCCCATCTCGCTCGCCAGCTGGGCGAGCGTCTCGGGCACCCCACGCTCACGGAGCGCCGTCGCCATCGCCGCTGCCATACCGACGCTCTTCAGCGCGTCGCGTTCGCGGAGTTCGGCACTCGCAGCGACGGCGGCCTTGAGACGCGGGCCGAGCGCCCGGTTCCGCGGACCCATCTCACCGGAGGCTCGCTCGAGTCCGGCGGCGACGGCGTCCAGCGGGGTCGCCTCTGCTGGAGCCTCGGCGATCCCCTCGGCGAGGAGGCGACTGAGGGTCTCCTGCCCGGCGACGAGGAGCTCGCGCTTGTCCGGGAAGTGCCGGAAGAAGGTGCTCTTCGTCACGCCTGCGCGCTCGGCGATCTCGACGACGGTCGTCGCGTCGTACCCCTGCTCGGTGAACAGATCGACTGCGGCGATGACGAGTCGCTCACGTGCTCCCGGTTCCCATCGCGCCATGGTGCGATCCTAGCCGACGGGACAATTGTCCCATGGTGGGGTCTAGAGTGACGGTACACATGTCCCCATCACTCGAATCGAGGAACCACCATGCACGTCTTCGTCACCGGGGGCACCGGCACGATCGGTACAGCCGTCGTCACGGAACTGCTCGCCCACGGCCACACGGTCGTCGGCCTCGCCCGCTCGGATGCTTCAGCTGCCCTCCTGGAGACCGCTGGCGCCGGGATCCTGAGGGGTTCACTCACCGA
>NZ_BACZ01000347.1 GCF_000333375.1 Curtobacterium sp. B18 | reverse complement strand
ACGGGCGAGCGGTCAGTACAGGCGCTCCGCCAGGCGTCGTCGGGCCGCGACGACACGCGGATTCTCGGCGCCGATCAGCTCGAAGTACTCGACGAGCCGGACGCGCAGGGCTTCGCGGTCGTCGCCGAACACCGTCGGGACGAGGTCGAGCAGCCGACCGAACGCGTCCTCGACGTGCCCACCGGAGACGTCGAGGTCCGCGACCGCGAGCTGCGCCGGGACGTCGGACGGCCCGGCGGCGGCAGCGGCACGGATGTCGTCAGCTGTTCGCCCGTCGAGCCGGTCGAGCAGCGAGACCTGCGCCAGACCCGCGACCGCCATCTGGTCGTGCGGGTCCTGCGCGATCGCGGTCTTGTACTCCTGGATCGCGGTGGCGAAGTCACCCTGCTCGATCGCGTCGTACGCCGCCTGGTGGTGCGGCGGGAGCGGCTCCGGCTCGGGCTCGCCCTGCTCCACGGTGTCGGTCGCCGGGGCACCGTCGACGTGCACGCGCCCGGAGACGCCGTTCTGCTCGGCGGCGGCGAGGACCTGCTCGTAGACGTCGCGGACCTGCGCCTCGGGGAGCGCACCGACGAAGAGACCGAGCGGGCGTCCTCCGATGAGCGCGGCCACGGTCGGGATCGACTGCGCCTGGAACGCCTGCACGAGCTGCGGGTTCGTGTCGGCGTCCACCTTGGCGAGCAGCACACGGCCGTCGTACTCGGCGGTGAGCTGCTCGAGGATCGGCGAGAGCTGCTTGCACGGCCCGCACCACTCGGCCCAGATGTCGACGATCACCGGGACGATCGTGGACAGCTGCAGGACGTCCTGGAACGTCTGGTCGGTGACGTCGAGGACGAGCGACGGGACCGTCAGGTCCGCGCCGGTCTCGCTGCCGGCAGCGCCGTCGACGGCGGCACCGGGCCCGGTGCCCGCCGCACCGGAGGGAGCACCACCGGGCTGCGGGGGCCGCTGGGCGCGGTCCACCAGGGACGACAGGTCGACGGCTCCGCGGAGACCGGACGGGGTCGGGGGGACGTTGGTCATTGCACCTCACTCGCTGCTGTCAGGCCCTGCGTGAACCCGAGCAGGACCACCTTGTCATCGGTGCCCACCGGGGGCACGTAGAAGAGCAGCTGCACGCCGTAGGTGGCGCTGATGCCCTTCGTGCTGGAGTCGACGCCGGAGAGCGCCTTGACCGCGCCCTCGGTGTTGACCTCGGCTCCGGCGGCGGTCGGCGTGACCTTCTCGACCTCGTTCAGGTCGGCGGACACGAGCGCGCCGGCGCCGTCGGTCGCGATCGCCACCGCGCTGTCGTCGGGCACCTCGGACGAGTACTCGATCTTCGCGGTGTCCGGCAGCGACTCGGACTTCTTGTCCTTGTAGGCCTTGCCGATGGTCGACCGGAGGCCGTCGCCGTCGGACTGGAAGAGCGACGCGTACGAGCTGTCCGAGTCCTTCGACAGGATGTCGCCGTACGCGGTCGCGATCTCGTCCGGGGCGATCGAGAGCAGCTTCGTGTTCGACGCGAGCAGGGCGGCACCGATCGACGTGGGCGCGAGGCTCGGGATCTTCGCCGCGGCCTCGAGCGAGACGTCGTACGCGACCTTGTAGTCGTCGCGGGCGGAGTCCTGCACGAGCGTCAGCGCCTGGGGGGCCGACTTGGCGTCGCAGTCCTCGGCGACGACGGCGAACACCGTGCGCGGCCACGAGTCGGTCTGCTGCGGCAGCGCCACGCACACCTGGCCGGCCGAGATCGCCGGCGGTGCGTCGACGTCCGCGTCCTTGCCGCGGATCGTGTAGTTCGCCTCGCGCAGGTCGAGGGCGGCGCCGGTGAAGCGCTCGGCCGCGATCTCGGCGTCACGGGCGTCGTCGGCCTTCTTCGCGACCTCGGCCACGCGCTGGACGATGCGCGTGATCTGCTGCTTCGTCGCGGCGGTCGGCTCGTTCTGCACGGCCGTGCCAGTCGCGGTCGCGGTCGGGGTCGGGGTGGCCGCCGACCCGCCCTGCGGCCAGTAGTCGGAGGAGCAGCCGGCGAGGCCGAGGGCGCCGACGAGCACCACCGGGACCGCCACCAGTGCGCGACGGCCGCGGCGACCGCGGACCGGAACCTGCGCGCCGGCTGCGGCGGCACGGCGGGAGGCCCGGACGCGCGGCGGACGGGATCCCCCGCTGCGTCGGCGCGGCCCACGACCACGACGCTGGTGCACGAAGGCCCAGACGAGCAGGACGATGCCGCCCACGAGGAAGACACCACCGGCCACGAGCAGCGGACCGACGCTCGGGGTCGCGGTGTCGCGGGGCCAGGTCACCGAGACGTCGCTCGGCGCCGCGTTCTCGCCGTCACCGACGATGAT
>NZ_BACZ01000348.1 GCF_000333375.1 Curtobacterium sp. B18 | reverse complement strand
CCGAGTGTCCGGGTCGTCCTGCACCTCGCCACGGCCGTCCGGATCGTCCGACCGGACGGTGACGACGTCGAACTCACGCACGAGGGCGACGGCCTGTGGGCCGGCGCGACCGTCGGCGAGCTCGGCCGGTACCGCGTCGAGGCCGACTACGACCCGGACCCGTCCGGCGACGGCGACGACATCACCTGGACGACGGACGACGCCTACCGCTTCCCGCCGACGATCGGTGAACTCGACCTGCACCTCTTCGGCGAGGGCCGCGACGAGCAGCTCTGGCACCACCTCGGCGCGCACGTCACCACGGTCGACGGTGTCGACGGCGTCTCGTTCACGCTGTGGGCACCCCGGGCGACCGCTGCCCGGGTGATCGGCGACTTCGAGGGCTGGGAAGGCCGCACCACCGCGATGCGCCGCCTCACCGACCTCGGGGTCTGGGAGCTGTTCTGGCCGGGCGCCCTCGTCGGGCAGCGCTACAAGTTCCAGCTCCTCACCGACTCGGGCTGGGTGGAGCGGGCGGACCCGTTCGCCCGACGCACCGAGGTGCCGCCGCTGACCGCCTCGGTGATCGACGAGGCACACCACGAGTGGTCCGAGGGCGACGCCCAGTGGATGGAGCACCGGGCACGGACGACCACGCACGACCGTCCGATGAGCGTCTACGAGGTCCACCTCGGCTCGTGGCGTCCCGGCCTGTCCTACCGCGAGGTCGCCGACCAGCTCATCGGCCACGTCCAGTACACCGGCTTCACGCACGTGCAGTTCCTGCCGCTCGCCGAGCACCCGTTCGGCGGTTCGTGGGGCTACCAGGTCACGGGCTACTACGCCCCGACGGCCCGGTTCGGCTCCCCCGACGACCTGCGGTACCTCGTCGACCGGCTGCACTCCGCCGGCATCGGCGTGATCATGGACTGGGTCCCCGGGCACTTCCCGAAGGACGAGTGGGCGCTGGCGAAGTTCGACGGCCACGCGCTGTTCGAGCACCCGGACCCCCGACGTGGCGAGCAGCTCGACTGGGGCACGTACGTGTTCGACTTCGGGCAGCCGCAGGTCCGCAACTTCCTCGTCGCGAACGCGCTCTACTGGCTCGAGGAGTTCCACATCGACGGGCTCCGCGTGGACGCCGTCGCCTCGATGCTGTACCTCGACTACTCCCGGACGGAGTGGCTGCCGAACATCCACGGCGGTCGCGAGAACCTCGAGGCGATCTCGTTCCTGCAGGAGACGAACGCCACCGCCTACAAGCGCTACCCGGGCATCGTGATGATCGCCGAGGAGAGCACCTCGTGGCCGGGCGTCACGCAGCCGACCGACGTCGGCGGGCTCGGGTTCGGCCAGAAGTGGAACATGGGCTGGATGCACGACACGCTGCAGTACATCGAGCGCGAGCCCGTGTACCGCAGCTACCACCACGACGAGATCACGTTCTCGTTCGTGTACGCGTTCAGCGAGCAGTTCACCCTGCCGATCAGCCACGACGAGGTCGTGCACGGCAAGGGGTCCCTGTACGGCAAGATGCCCGGCGACGAGTGGCAGAAGCTCGCGAACGTCCGGGCGTACCTCGCGTTCATGTGGGCGCACCCCGGCAAGCAGCTGCTCTTCATGGGCCAGGAGTTCGCCCAGCCGTCCGAGTGGTCCGAGGCCCGCGGCCTCGACTGGTGGCTCCTCGACGACCCGGGTCACCGCGGTGTGCAGGACCTCGTGTCCGCGCTCAACCGGGTCTACCGCGAGACGCCGGCACTCTGGACGCACGACGCCACGGCGGACGGCTTCGAGTGGATCGAGGGCGGCGACGCACCCCACTCCACCCTCGGGTTCCTCCGCAAGGACGGCAACGACCGGCTCGCGGTCTTCGTGAACTTCTCCGGCGTGCCGGTGGAGCGTCGCTTCGGGTTGCCCGCCGCCGGGACGTGGCACGAGGTCCTCAACACCGACGCAGCCGAGTACGGCGGCTCCGGTGTGGGCAACCTCGGTGTGGTCACGGCCGAGGACACCCCGTGGGCGGGACGCCCCGCGTCCGCGCACCTCGTGGTGCCGCCGCTCGGGGCGGTCTGGCTGAAGCTCGCGCGGTAGTCGCACGCAGACGACGGACGGGAGTTTTTTTTTTTTTTCT
>NZ_BACZ01000349.1 GCF_000333375.1 Curtobacterium sp. B18 | reverse complement strand
GGGCATGTCTCGGGCTACGAACTCTTCGAGGACGTCGCCCGCCCGGGCTCGGAAGAGAACATCGACAACGAGAAGTACGAGTACAAGCCCCGCGACTTCGCCCTCGCCGAGGCCGAGGGCGCGAGCCTCGCGCCGTACGTGACGATGCTCAACCGCTTCCGGCAGGCACACCCGGCGCTCCGGCAGCTCCGGAACCTGCACGTCCACGACGCAGAGGACCCGGCGATCGTCGTGTACTCGAAGCACCTGCCCGGGCGGTTCATCCGCTCCGGGCGCGACGACACCGTGATCGTCGTCGCGAACGTCGATCCCCACTCGGCCCGTGAGACCACGGTCCACCTCGACCTCGCCGCCCTCGGCCTCGACCCGGAGCAGGCGTTCGACGTCCGCGACGTCGTGACCGGGCAGCGCTGGGTCTGGGGGTCGTCGAACTACGTCCGCCTGGACGCGTTCCAGGAACCCGTGCACCTGCTCGTCGTGGAGGGACCCCACCGATGACCGACACCCACCCCGAGGACGACGCCCCGACGGCGGCGCCGAACGACCGCGGGCAGGGGCCGAGCGTGCCGCCGGTCCCGCCGCCCCCGCCGCCCGTGCTCCCGCGCCGCATGCCGGCCGACACACCCCGCCCGACGCACCCGGCGCAGCACGTCGCTCCCGAAGCCCCCGACGCGGCTGCCGGGCGCACCCCGACCCCGTCGGACCCGTCCGCTGCCGACGGCCCCCGCTACGAGCCGCGCGGCTCCGCTCCCGGCGAGGACCTGCCCGGTGCACCCCCGGCCCCGCGTGAGGCGCCGGACCGCGGGGTCCCGGAGTCGGCGACGCTCGCCGGACACGCATCGGACGCCGCCCACCCGCGGCACGTCACGGTCGAGGGCCGTGGAACGGCTCGCGGCGGGCGGACCGGCGAGNCTGTCGCGCCGTCGGGCCGTCCGCGCGTCG
>NZ_BACZ01000350.1 GCF_000333375.1 Curtobacterium sp. B18 | reverse complement strand
AACGGCCGGACGCCGGTGCCGAGCTCGATCCGCGTGGCGTGTTCCTCGAAGCCGGCGAGCCGGGTCGAGGCGCCCGGCAGCAGCGGGTAGGCCGTGTCGAGCACGAAGTAGTTCACCCGGCGCTCGGCACCGCGGACGGCCCGGGCGTCGAACACGCCGAAGCCGGTCACGCCGGCACCGTCGGTCGGCACGACCTCGTTCGTGGCGAGGTCGAAGCCACCACCGACCGCCACGACGGGCACACCGGCGGTGGCGAACGCACGGAGCGGGGCACCGATCCGGGCGACGTCGTCGCCGAGGGAGCGCATCGCGCTGAGGGGGCCGTTGCCGATCACGACGACGTCGGCCTCGGTCGGGAGCGCGTCGCCGGGGGCGTACTCGAGCACCTCGGTGGTGATGTCGGCGGTCTCGGCACGACGGACGAGGGCCGCGACGTTGCCGCGGTCGCCCGACACACCCATCTGGCGCGGGTAGACGTGCAGGATGGTCAGCCGGTCGGCCGTCATGCGGTCTTCTCCATGTCCGGGTGGCCGAGGGCCTTGCGGGCGATCATCATGATCTCGTAGTTGACGATGAAGTTCTTCGTCCCCGAGGTGGTCGCGCCGAGCTGCTCCATGTGGCGGATCGCAGCCTCGACGTCGGGCTCGACGCGACCGATGCGGACACCGGCGTGCTCGAGCGCGATCGCGATCTGCCAGGCCTTGTCACCGGACACGACGTCGACGTGGTCGAGCTTCGAGAAGTCGATGTCGTAGATCCACGAGATGTCCGGCGTGCCCTCGTCGATCGCCATGAGCACCTGTTCCGGGTGGTCCGGCAGGGCGTCGAGGTTCAGCTGGAGGCTCGCCGCGTTCTTGAACATCGTGAACTCGGCGGACTCGCCCGCGATCGGGAGTCGCTCGCCACGGCCGTAGGCGGGCTTCATCGTGCCGAAGGCCTTCGTGACGGCGTCGGCGCGGAACTGCGTGCCGAGCGCGGCACTCGCCGTCGCGGTGGCCGCAGCGGCGTCGACCGCGTAGTGCAGGCCACGTGCGGGCAGGCGCACCGGGATGTCGGCGCCGTCGAAGCGGATCGTCGCACCGTCACCGGTGTTCACGACGACCTCGGACTCGGCCGGGTTCGGCTCGGCGTCCTGCCGGTCGAAGTCGTCCGCGTTCTGCAGGCCGTTCGGCGCCGCGGCCACGACCTCGGAGCTCGCGCCGAAGCGCAGCACCCGTTGCCCGGTCCGTGCGACGTAGGCGTCGAGGAACTGGTCGTCGCGGTTCGTGATGACGTTCGCGGTGGACAGCGCCGCGGTGTCGAGCATCATGTCGGCGACCCGCTCGGTCTCGAAGAACCGGTAGAGCTGGTCGACCTGGACGTTCAGCATCGTCACGGTGGACGGCGACAGGATCCCGGCGAGCTCGACCGCGAAGGCCTCGTCCACCTCGAGGATGCCGATGTCCGCCTTGAGCTTGCCGGTCAGCGACACCTCGGAGAGGAGCGCCGAGGCGATGCCCTGCGGCAGGTTCGCACCGGACGGGTTCGTGAAGACCCGCAGCCCGTGCGCCCGCACGATGTCGGAGATCATGTGCGTCGTCGTCGACTTGCCGTTCGACCCGAGCACGAAGACGACGCCGTTCGGGAACTGCTTCGTGACGTGCTGGAGGAAGTCCGGCACCAGCTTGAGCACGATGAACCCGGGGTAGGCGGACCCTCCGCCCCGCGCACGGGCGAGGGCGCGGAGGATCCGCCCGACGAGGATCGGGATGACGAAGCGCATCGGCCTACTCGAGGTAGTCGCGCAGCGACTGCGACCGCGACGGGTGGCGGAGCTTCGCCATCGTCTTGGACTCGATCTGGCGGATGCGCTCACGCGTCACGCCGAACGTGTCACCGATCTGGTCGAGGGTCTTCGGCTGCCCGTCACCGAGGCCGAAGCGCATGCGGATGACACCGGCCTCGCGCTCGGACAGGGAGTCGAGCAGGCTCTCGAGCTGCTTCTGCAGCATCGTGAAGCCCACCGCGTCGGCCGGCACGACCGCTTCGGTGTCCTCGATCAGGTCGCCGAACTCCGAGTCGCCGTCCTCACCCAGCGGGGTGTGGAGCGAGATCGGCTCGCGGCCGTACTTCTGCACCTCGACGACCTTCTCCGGGGTCATGTCGAGCTCGCGGGCGAGCTCTTCCGGAGTGGGTTCGCGACCGAGGTCCTGCAGCATCTGGCGCTGGACGCGGGCCAGCTTGTTGATGACCTCGACCATGTGCACCGGGATGCGGATCGTGCGGGCCTGGTCCGCCATGGCGCGGGTGATCGCCTGCCGGATCCACCAGGTGGCGTACGTCGAGAACTTGAAGCCCTTGGTGTAGTCGAACTTCTCGACCGCACGGATCAGGCCCAGGTTGCCTTCCTGGATGAGGTCGAGGAACTGCATGCCGCGACCGGTGTAGCGCTTGGCGAGCGAGACGACCAGACGGAGGTTCGCGCCGAGCAGGTGCGACTTCGCACGCTGACCGTCACGGGCCACCCAGCGCAGCTCGCGCTCTTCCGGCTTCGACAGCCCGGTCGAGTGCTGCAGCTTGTCCTCGGCGAACAGGCCGGCCTCGATGCGCATCGCGAGCTCGACCTCCTGCTCGGCGTTGAGCAGCGCGACCTTGCCGATCTGCTTGAGGTAGTCCTTCACCGGGTCCGCGGTGGCACCGGTGATCGTCGTGGAGTAGACCGGTGCCTCGTCGTCGTCGGACTGCGAGATCACCAGGGCGCCGACGGCGACCGCTGCTGACTCGAAGGGCATGCTGCCGCGGGCGGTGAAGGAGCTCGTCGCCTACACCCCGGGGACGGCCTTCTACGCCGACGGCCGCGGCGGCGGACACATCCGTCTGTCGTTCTGCTACCCGACGCCGGAGCAGATCCGCGTCGGCGTGAAGCGCCTCGCCAACGTGGTGAACGAC
>NZ_BACZ01000351.1 GCF_000333375.1 Curtobacterium sp. B18 | reverse complement strand
AGATCGTCGGCTTCAAGGGCGAACGTTCGCTGATGATGGCGCTGGACGGCGAGGCTCCCCATTCCAACGGCGGCCGCGTCGAGCCGGATGCCAAGGGCGGCGTCGCCGAGGTGGGGTATGAACTGCTCGGCCGCGTCGTCGATGCCACCGGTCACCCGCTCGACGGCATGGGTCCGGTCGGCGCTTCCGCCACCTGGCCGCTCGCCGGCAAACCCGCCAACCCGCTCGACCGTGCGCGCGTCACCGAATGTTTCGACATGGGCGTGCGGGCGATCAACGCCTTGCTCACCGCCGGCGTCGGCCAGCGCATCGCGATCTGCGCCGGTTCGGGCGTCGGCAAGTCGGTGCTGATGGGCCAGATGATCCAGGGCGCCGATGCCGACGTGATCGTCGTCGGCCTGATCGGCGAGCGCAGCCGCGAAGTCGCCGACTTCCTCGCCACCAAGCTGGTGCCGGGCGTGCGCGAGAAATCGGTGGTGGTCGCGGTCCCCGCCGATCACCCGCCGGTGCTCCGTATCCGTGCCGCGATGCGCGCCACCGCGATCGCCGAATATTTCCGCGCGCAGGGCAAGCGCGTGCTGCTGCTGATCGATTCGCTGACCCGTTGCGCCCATGCCCAGCGTGAGCTTGGCCTGTCGCTCGGCGAGCCGCCGACGATGAAGGGCTATCCGCCCTCCGCGCTCGGCATGATCCCCCGCCTGATCGAGCGCGCTGGGGCGGATGCCCACTCGGGCGGCTCGATCACCGCGCTTTACACCGTGCTGGCCGACGGTGACGACGGCGACGATCCGATCGTCGATACGGCGCGGGCCATCGTCGACGGCCACATCATCCTGTCGCGCTCGCTGTCGGAGCAGGGCGTGTTCCCCGCGATCGACGTGGGCCGTTCGCTCAGCCGCGTGATGGCCGATATCGTGGACGACGAGCATGGCGCGGCGGCCTCGTCCTTCCGCCGGCTCTGGTCGGTCTACGAGGAGAATCGCGACCTCATCCTGATGGGCGCCTACAAGGCCGGCTCCGACGCCACGATCGACGAGGCGATCGCCCGCCGCCAGGAAATCCTGAGCTTCCTCAAGCAGAAGCCCAAGGAGCGTTTCGAACTGCCGCTCGCCTCGGCTGAACTGATCGAGAGGTTCGGGGCATGAGCAAGGTCGTCCAGCGGCGCGAGCGCATCGCACGGGTTCGCCGCGTTGAGCATATGCAGGCCGCCGCCGCCGCCGCCGCCGCCGAGGCACAGCTCGGATCGCTGGAGAACAGTGCCGCGCGCGTGCTCGATCTCAGGCTGCAGCTTACCAGCGGCGTGGGGTCCACCTCCGCCGAGACGCTGGCGGCACGCGGCGAACTCGCGCACCGGCTCGATCTCGCCCGCTTCGGCCTCGCCGATGCGATCGCCAGCGCGCGCTCGGTGGTGGACAGCAAGGCGGCCGAGCGATCCCGCGC
>NZ_BACZ01000352.1 GCF_000333375.1 Curtobacterium sp. B18 | reverse complement strand
CGGCGGAGTCCTCCTCGGGGTCGTCCCCGTACCAGCCGAGCGGCCGCGGCGTGAGCGCGAGGGTCGGCGTGAGGACAGCGTCGAACCGGTCGAAGGTGCCGATGAGTGCGGCCGAGAACGTGTCGAGCGCCGTCATCGCGTCGAGTACCCGTGTGCCGGTCAGGGTGCGGCCGCGGTCGACGAGCCACGACACCAGGGGCGTCAACTCCGTCAGGTCGATCCCGGGGACCATCGGCAACCGGGCGGCGCTCGACTCCCACGCCACCCGGAACGCCTCGGCGTACGGCGCCCGGGGCATCCGGACGTCCTCGACGCCGTGTCCGACCTCGCCGAGCACCTGGACGGCGGTCTCGACGGCGGCGCGTGCTGCGGGGTCGACCACCACGTCGACGGTGTCGTCCCACGGGGAGCCCTCGAGCAGCCCGACCACGAACCGTCCCTCACCCCGGACGGCCGCGGCGGTGAACGGTCCCTCGCCGACGTCGGGCGTGACGAGCGCGTACGGGTGCGGCTCCGGGAGCCCGGTCGGCGCCACGAGCGCGTCGAGCAGCATGCCCGCGTCCGCGACCGTCCGCGTGATCGGACCCGCGACGGACAGGCCGCCGACGCCGGAGCGTCCGGGCATCGACGGCACGCGTCCGCGGCTCGGCTTGAGCCCCACGAGTCCGGTCGCCGCGGCCGGGATCCGGACCGATCCGCCGCCGTCCGTGCCGACAGCGGCCGGCAGGAGTCCGGCGGCGACGGCGACCGCAGCGCCGCTCGACGACCCGCCGGGCGCGCGGCTCGTGTCGTACGGGTTCCGGGTCACGCCGAAGCGGGTCTCGGAGGACGACGACATCCCGAACTCGGGCGACGCGGTCTTGCCGAGGCTCACGGCGCCGGCGGCGTCGAGCGCCGCGACGAGCGGGTGGTCGACGGGCGCGGGACGCTCGGGCAGGCTCGTGGTGCCGTTCCGTGTCCGGACCCCGGCACGGTCGTACAGGTCCTTGTCAGCAGACGGGAGGCCCCACAGCGGTCGGGACGTCGGGACGCGGTGGCCGAGGTGCTCGGCACGGTCGCGTGCGGCGTCGGCGGTGACCGTCACGAAGGCGCCGAGCGCCGGATCGAGCCGGGCGATCCGCGCCAGGTAGTGCTCGGTGACCTCGAGGGCGGTGGCGTCGCCCCGTCGGATCCAGTCCCAGAGTTCCTGCGCGGTGAGGTGGTGGAGTTCGAACACGAGACCCCAGCCTAGGCGGGGCCGGAAATTCACCTGAACGTTCATTCAGTGACGTGTCCCTCGTTCGGGGGCCGATCGGGCGGCATCCACGAGCCGCCCTCATCCCGAGCCTGGACGATCCACCGGCGGACTGCGGACCGGACGGGTTACGGTTCCGCGTCGCACCACCAACCTCAGGAGGAACAAGGCCACGTGTTGACCAGGGACAACGACAGGGAACTCCACGGGGGGCACGGGGAAAACAGGGGGAAGGGGCGTCGCAGGGGCGCTCGCGAACAGAACGGACGGATCAGGACGCGGCGGGTCGTCGCCGGCATGGCGATCGTCGCGGGCGGAGCCCTCGTGCTCGGGCTCACGCAGCACGCGAACGAGACCGATGCCGCGACCAGAGGAGCGGCGGCGACCGGGACTCCGACCAGCGAGCCCTCGGCCACGAGCACCGCGCGCGCCACCCCGACGGCTGCTCCGTCGACGGAGCAGCCGTCGGCGTCGTCGTCGACCGCGTCGGCTCGGATCACTGCACGACCGACGCCGACCGCCACCGCCACGGCCAAGGCGGCAGCCGCCGCTCAGGCCTCCACCGCGACCGACTCGACGTCGGTGCCGCGGGGCGACGTCACGTCGAACGGGCGGACGTGGAAGCAGTCGTACGCCGAGGACTTCACGACCGACGCCGGCCTCGGCAGCGTCCTCAGCGCCTACCCGCGGCTCGGGGCGTACTCGGGCTACAGCGACACCAGCGGACGCGGGTACTACGCGCCGGACAAGGTGCTCAGCGTGTCGAACGGGAACCTCGACTTCTGGCTGCACTCCGAGGACGGGCAGCCGCTCGTCGCCACGGTGTTGCCGGACGACTACCAGCCGCACACGACGGGCCGCGTGTCGATCCGGTACAAGACCACGAACACCGAGGGCTACAAGTTCGTCGGGATGCTCTGGCCGAGCAGCAACGACTGGAACGAGGGCGAGATCGACTGGCCCGAGGGCGACCTCGGCAGCACGGTCCGACCGGCGTCCGCGATCCCGGGCACGCTGAGCAACGGCATGATGACGTTCGACAGCTGGTCTGGTCGGGTCCGGACGCGCCGCCGGCCTTGGCGGGGCGACGCTTGTACTGGACCGCGTTGAGGAGGACGGCGAACACGATCACGGCACCGGTGAAGACGGTCTGCCAGTAGGCGGAGACGCCGATGATGACGAGCCCGTCCGACAGGAAGCCGATGACGAACGCACCGAGCAGCGTGCCGCGGACGTTGCCGACGCCGCCGGACAGCGCCGCACCGCCGATGACGACCGCCGCGATCGCGGTCAGCTCGTAGGAGCTGCCGGCCGTCGGGCTCGCACTCGTGAGCTCGGACGACAGGATGAGGCCGGCGATCGCGGCGCACAGGCCGGACAGCACGTAGACACGGATCTTCACCCGCTTCACCGGGACACCGGACAGCTCCGCAGCGCGCTCGTTGCCACCGGACGCGTACAGCCAGCGGCCGAAGACGGTCCGGTTGAGGAGGAGCGATCCGACGACGGCGGCGACGATCATCACGATCACACCGATCGGGAGCCCGAGCAGCCGGTTGAAGCCAAGCCAGTCGAACCCGGTGTTGCCGAGCTCCGCGTTGCCCTCGAGGTTGTTGTAGGTCAAGCCGTTGGTCATCAGCAGTCCGATGCCGCGNACGACGTAGAGCATGCCGAGGGGGGCGACGAACGGTGCGACCCG
>NZ_BACZ01000353.1 GCF_000333375.1 Curtobacterium sp. B18 | reverse complement strand
AGTGGGGGCACGCATGGGGCCTCGGACACACGCCCTCGTCGAGCGGGCTCGTCATGAAGCCGGTGTCGACGACGTGCGAGACCGGTCAGCGGACCCTCGGTCTCGGCGACCTGATCGGCATCGACGCGCTCTACTGACCGCGGCCGGTTCGGGGTGGTCGTGATCCTGGATTCTCTAGGATCGACGCATGTCGACCACGATGCCGGGCTTCGGGACCGAGCGCATCACGCAGCTCGGGCTGCGCGACCGTGTCTACGACCGGGTGCTCGAGGTGCTGATGGGTCACGACGTCGAGCCGGGCATGCGCCTGTCGATCGACGGGCTGGCCCGGTCCCTCGGCGTCTCGCCGACGCCGGTGCGCGAGGCGCTCGTGCAGCTCGAGCGCACCGGACTCGTCACGCGCGAGGCCAACAAGGGCTACCGGGTGTCGCCGCCGCTCGCGGGGGACCAGCTCGAGGCGTTGTTCGACGCTCGGCTCATCGTGGAGTCCGGTGCCGTCGAACTGGCGGCGCGGGGCGACGTCCCGGCCCTGCGGACACGGCTGGCCGCGGCGCTCGAGGAGCAGGCGGCCGTCGCCCGGGAGATCGCCGGCGTCGGGGTCGGTGCGGCGTCCGAGGAGCTGATGGCCCGTTTCTTCCGGGCCGACTGGCAGTTCCACCAGCTCGTGTTCGACGCGACGCGGAACCCGTTCCTCGAGGAGATGTCCGAGATCATCACGACGCGTGTGCACCGGATGCGACAGATCGTCGAGGGCGGCGGCGACGACACCGAACGTGCCGTCCAGGAACACCGGGACATCCTGGAGGCGTTGGCCGAGGACCCGGCTTCGGCCGTCGCGGCGATGCGGCACCACATCGACGCCGTGCGGCTCCGGTCGCGAGCGGACGCGTCGCACACCGCCTGACGTCGGTGCCGAATCGGAGCGGCGGTCGCTGTCCACGGCACCGACCGGGCGTGCGTGGACGCCCGTCCCGAGGTTCGGGTCAACGGGACGGGCGTCCTGATCCTCCACGTCCGGGCTCCTTCGGAGCCCCCCGGACAGGGGGTTTGGTCGGATCGGTTGCGGATCTGCCGCGTCGGAGTATCTTTCCTATAGGAAAGAGGTTCGATGACGAGCCCGACATGCGAAGGAGCATCCCGTGAGCACACCGCAGGACTGGGTCGACCAAGACTGGGACGCCACCACCTGGACGGCCGACACCTGGCCGATCGCGACGTGTCTGCACGGGTTCCCGCCGGTGACCCGTGACGGGATCGCCTTCCACGATGCGGACCCCCAGGTGTGGGACGACGTCTTCGCCCAGATCGAGGCGGTCGGGTTCTCGCTCGCCGAGATGGCGGACAGCCACATCCGACCCGCCGACCTCGAGCGGTCCCGGCGCGACGAGCTGTTCGCGATCGCGAAGGCGCACGGTGTCGGAATCCCGTCGGTGCACCTGCAGCGCAGGAGCATCGTCCAGCCGGGGCACGAGGAGGACAACCTCGTCTACGCCCACCGCACGATCGACGCGGCGGCGGAGTGGGGCATGCAGGTGTTCTCGACCGGGCTGCACCAGCCGTTCAACGAGGCGCAGCGGAAGGCCCTCTGGTTCTGGACGGCCCAGGGGCCGAAGGACCCGGAGGACCCCGAGATCCGTGCCGCCGCGGTGTCACGCCTCCGCGAGCTCGGCGAGCACGCCGCGAGCGTCGGGCTGCCGATGGCCCTGGAGCTCTACGAGGACACGTACCTCGGGACCGCGGACAGCGCCGTGCGCCTGATCGAGGAGATCGGCCTCGACACCGTCGGGCTGAACGCCGACGTCGCGAACCTCATCCGGCTGCACCGCCCGGTGGAGGACTGGCGCGAGCTCTTCGCGAAGACCCTGCCGTTCACGAACTACCTGCACGTGAAGAACTACACGCGGGACGAAGCCGGGGACGGCAGCTGGGCGACGAGTGCGCCGAGCACCATGGAGGCCGGGCTCATCAACTACCGCCAGGTCCTCCGCGACGCCGTCGCCGACGGGTTCCGCGGGATCGTCATGACGGAGCAGTACGGCGGGGACAGCCTCGGCGTCTGTGCCACCAACCAGCAGTACATCCGTTCCGTCCTCGCCACCTCGGTGGTCGGGGCGACGAAGCAAGGAGTCACCCGATGAGCACCCTCGACATCGCCGTCGTCGGATCCGGTTACATGGGCGGCGGGATCGCCCAGGTCCTCGCCCTCGCCGGCCACACCGTCCGGATCGCGGATGTCTCCGCCGAGATCGCCGCGTCCAACCGGGCACGGCTCATCACCGAGACGGAGCAGTTCGTCGCGGACGGCCTGTTCCCCGCGGACGCCGTGGCGCGCGTCGACGCCCACCTCAGCGCCGCGGACTCGATCGAGGAAGCGGTCGCCACGGCCGACTTCATCGAGGAGGCCGTCCCCGAGAAGCTCGAGATCAAGCACGCGACGCTCCGCCGCATCAGCGCCGCCGCCCGTCCCGACGCCGTCATCGGGTCGAACACGTCGACCATCCTCATCGAGTCCCTCGCCGAGGCGGTCACCGGCCCCGAGCGCTTCCTCGGCGTGCACTTCTCGAACCCGGCGCCGTTCATCCCCGGTGTCGAGCTCATCCCGCACCCGACGACGAACGAGCACGCGATCGCCGTCGGCGAGGCCGTCGTCGCCGCCACGGGCAAGCAGTCGGCACGGGTCAAGGACTCGACCGGGTTCGTGCTCAACCGCCTGCAGTACGCCCTGTTCGAGGAGGCGACGAAGATCGCCGACGAGGGCATCGCGACCCCCGACGACATCGACACGATCGTGCGGACCACGTTCGGGTTCCGCCTGCCGTTCTTCGGCCCGTTCGCGATCGCCGACATGGCGGGGCTCGACGTCTACGCGTTCTGCTTCGAGTCGCTGCAGACCCGCTGGCCCGAGCGCTTCGCCACCCCGCCGTCGCTGCAGCAGCACGTCGACGCCGGCGAGCTCGGCACGAAGTCCGGCGCCGGGTACCTCGACGTGCCGGCCGACCGCACCCCGGAGCTCGTCGCCTACCGCAACCGGGCCTACGTCGCGATGCAGAAGCTCCTCGACGAGCTCGGCCCGGCCCCGATCCACTGAGGGAGCGCACCATGACCACGAACCAGGACCGCACCGTCGTCCTCACCGGCGCCGCCTCCCCGCGGGGGATCGGCCGCGCCACCGCCCACCACCTCGCCGGACAGGGCTGGAACGTCGGCATCGTCGACCTCGACCAGGCCGCGAGCGAGCAGGTCGCCGCCGAGGTGCGCGACCAGCACGGCGTGCAGGCGGTCGGCGCGGGGGCGGACGTCGCCGACGAGGCCGCCGTGCGCGCCGCGTTCGACGCGATCGAGTCCGCACTGCCGCCGATCGCCGCACTCGTGAACCTCGCCGGGGTCTCCTCCGCCCACCCGTACCTCGACCTGCCCGAGGGGGAGTGGCACCGTGTGCTGGGCATCAACCTCGACGGTGTGCACTTCGCGAGCCTGCGGGCAGCGCAGTCGATGGTGCGGAACGGCTACGGCCGCATCGTCAACCTGTCGTCGGTGTCGGCCCAGCGCGGAGGCGGCACGTTCAGCAAGACGCCGTACTCGGTCGCCAAGGCCGGCGTCGTCGGACTCACCCGCGGGATGGCGCGCGAGCTCGGCCACCAGGGGGTCACCGTGAACGCGATCTCCCCCGGTCCGATCGACACCGACATCATGGGCGGCACGCTCACCGAGGAGCGCAAGGCGGCGATGGCCGCCGACGGCGTGCTGCCGCGGATCGGCACCCCGCGGGACATCGCCGCGGCGATCGCTTACCTCATCAGCGAGGACGCCGGGTTCGTCACCGGCCAGACGCTCAACGTCGACGGCGGCCTGTACATGCACTAGAGCCGACCGGCCACGGGTCGCGCGCCGTCCGCGCGACGCGATCCGTGCCTCCCGTCCGGCCGACAGGCCGACAGGCCCACACGCCGACAGACCGACAGGCCGACCGTCCGTCGGACGCACCGAAACCGCACCGTGCTCGCAAAGGAGCGAACCCGTGTCCCTTCCCCCTGCCCCCGCGCTCGGGTCGACGAACGACCCCGCCCTGAAGTCGGCGATCGGCAAGGCGACGAAGCACCTCATGCCGATGCTCGTCATCCTGTACTTCGTCGCCTTCCTCGACCGCACCAACGTCGGGTTCGCCGAGGAGGCGCTCAGCGTCGACCGCGGCATCTCCGACGCCGCGTTCGCACTCGGTGCGGGCATCTTCTTCATCGGCTACGCGATCTTCGAGATCCCGTCCAACCTGCTGCTCAAGCGGTTCGGCGCACGGTTCTGGCTCGCCCGCATCGCGATCACGTGGGGCATCGTCGCCGCACTGTTCTCGTTCACGACGAACGACACGATGTTCATCGTCCTGCGGTTCATCCTCGGCGTGACCGAGGCCGGCCTGTTCCCGGGCGTCATCATGTACCTGTCCGAGTGGTTCCCGAACAAGGTCCGCGTGCGGATGTTCGCGATCTTCTACCTGGCGCAGCCGTTCTCGCAGATGATCGGCGCCCCGCTCTCCGGCGGCCTGATCAGCTTCGGCGACCAGGCCACCCCGTTCCACGGCTGGCAGGTGATGTTCGCGGGCGAGGGACTGCTCGCGGTCCTCGCGGGCATCGCCGCGCTGGTGTTCCTGACGAACAGTCCGCAGCAGGCGAAGTGGCTCGACGACGGGCAGAAGGCGTCGCTCACCGCGGCGATGGCACGCGAGGACACCGCCCGCAGTGAAGACGGCCCGACCGGCATCTGGAAGGCGATGGCCAGCGGCCGCGTCTGGTACTTCACGATCATCTACTTCTGCCTGCAGGTCGCCGTGTACGGCACGACGTTCTACCTGCCGCAGCAGGTGTCCTCGCTGCTCGGCCAGGACGTCGGCTGGCAGGTCGGTCTCGTCGCCGCGATCCCGTGGCTCGTCGGGCTCGTCGCCTGCTACCTCGTCGGCTCGAAGGCGGACACCGTCGGACGTCGTCGCCGCTGGGGCACGATGTTCTACGTCACGACCGGGCTGTCGATCCTCGGGTCGGCGTGGGCCGGTGCGAACGGCCAACCGGTCCTGGGCATCCTGTTCATCACGCTGGCCGTCGCGAGCTTCCTCGCGGTGGGGCCGATCACCTGGGCGTACCCGACGGCCTTCCTGACCGGTGCGGCCGCCGCCGCGGGCATCGGGCTCATCAACTCGCTCGGCAACCTCGGCGGGTTCGTGGCACCGATCATGCGCACCGCGATCAACGACGTGGTGCCGACCGACAGCGGTGCGTTCGGCATCGTGTCGCTCGGGGTCCTGGCCTTCGTCGCGGCCGTGATGATCTTCTGCACGAAGTTCTTCCGGGGGGCGAAGGCGGATGACCTGCTCGACACCTCGCACGTCCGCACCACGACGTCGAAGGAGACGAGCGCGTGACCAGACTGTTCAACGATCCAGCGGACTTCGCCGACGAGGCCACCGACGGCTTCGTGGCCGCGAACGAGCGATGGGTGCGGAAGGTGCACGGTGGGGTTGCCCGCGCGACCACGAGCCCCGCCGGCACGGTCGCCGTCGTGATCGGTGGCGGGTCCGGGCACTACCCGGCGTTCGGCGGACTCGTCGGGCCGGGCCTGGCAGCCGGTGCCGCGATGGGCAACCTGTTCGCCAGCCCGAGCGCCCAGCAGGTCACGGCGGTGGCGAAGGCGTCGGAGCACGGTGGCGGGGTGCTGCTGAGCTACGGCAACTACGCCGGCGACGTGCTCAACTTCGACGCCGCTGCCCGGGCCCTCACCGCGGCCGGCATCGACGTCCGCACGGTCCGCGTGACCGACGACGTCGCCAGTGCGCCCGCCGACCGTGCGCACGAGCGTCGTGGGATCGCGGGGGACCTCTGCGTGTTCAAGGTCGCGGGAGCCGCCGCCGAGCGCGGGGACGGCCTCGATGCCGTCACGGCGATCGCGGAGCGGGCGAACGACCGCACCCGCAGCTTCGGCGTCGCGTTCTCCGGCTGCTCGCTCCCCGGCGCCGACGAACCCCTGTTCACCGTGCCGGAAGGTCGGATGGCGATCGGGATGGGCATCCACGGCGAACGCGGCATCGACGAGACCGACGTGCCCACGGCGTCCGGACTGGCAGACCTGCTCGTCGACAAGCTGCTGACGGAGCTGCCGTCCGGCGTCGCAGTCGACGGCTCCCGCGTCGTCCCGGTCCTGAACGGCCTCGGTTCCGTGAAGTACGAGGAGCTCTTCGTCGTCTACCGCTCGGTGCAGCGGCGCCTCGCGGAGGCCGGCATCGTCATCGTCGAGCCCGAGGTCGGGGAGCTGGTGACGAGCTTCGACATGGCCGGCGTCTCGCTGACGCTGTTCTGGCTGGACGACGAGCTCGAGGAGCTCTGGGCCGCACCCGCCGACACCCCCGCCTACCGCAAGGGCGGCGCCGTCGCCGCGGAGCGGCTGCCGGATTCGGCGCTCGAGGCCGACGAGGGGATCGTCGTCGGCACCGGGTCGCCCGAGTCCCACGCGGTCGCGGAACGCATCGCGACGGCCATCGCTGCGGCGCGGGCGGTCGTCGACGAGCACGCCGACGACCTGGGCGCGATGGACGCCGTGGCCGGCGACGGCGACCACGGCATCGGCATGCAGCGCGGCGTGCACGCCGCGGACGCCGCCGCGCGAGCAGCGCTCGAGCGCGAGGTCGGCGCCGGCGGACTGCTCGCGATCGCCGCCGACGCCTGGTCGGACAAGGCCGGTGGCACCTCCGGAGCGATCTGGGGTGCGGCCCTGGAGGCGCTGGGTCGCGTCCTCGGCGACACCTCGCGTCCGTCGGCCACCACGATCGCGGACGCCGTGCATGCGGCCGCCGAGGCCGTCCTCGCGTTCGGCGCCGTCCCCGGCGACAAGACCATGGTCGACGCGCTCGTCCCGTTCGACGACGCGTTCGGCCGGGCGGTGCGCGAGGGTGCGGCGACCGGTGACGCCTGGCGGACCGCGGTCGCGGCTGCCCGGGAGGCGGCGGACGCCACCGCCGACCTCGTGCCGCGCAAGGGACGGGCCCGGACCCACGCCGAACAGGCCGTGGGGACGAAGGACCCGGGTGCGGTGTCGTTCGCGTTGATCGTGGAGGCGGTCGCTCCGTGATCACCGTCGGGGTGTCGCTCAAGACGTACTTCTCGCACGGCCGGACGCTCTCGTGGGCGGCCGAGGTCGCGGACGTCGCCCGGCGGCACCCCGCGGTGACGTCCGGAGCGGCGTCGCTCTTCATCGTGCC
>NZ_BACZ01000354.1 GCF_000333375.1 Curtobacterium sp. B18 | reverse complement strand
CCGGGACCGAGTCGAACGCAGGCCGGCGCGGAGGACGTCGTCGAACTCGGCGTCGGAGAGGGACTCCTGCCGGTCCGCCCAGGGGTCGTCGGTGGGGAAGCCGCCCGACATCGTCAGGAGCATGCGGAGCGTCGGCACGGGGGAGTCGGCGGTGGGCAGCGCGACGTCGGCGAAGGCGGGCACGAAGTCGGTGATGGGGTCGTCCAGCCGGACCCGGCCGTCCGCCAGCCTGGGGGTCGTGGGGACCCACCATGACGCGGAACGCGCGCCGGGTCGCCTTCGTCAGCGATCGGCACGGCACCCCCGAGGTCTTCGTGCAGGACGTCGTCGTCGGCGCCGACCCGCCCGAGCCCGTGCGGATCCGACTGTCCGACGACCCCGTGATCCGGGTGACGTGGTCGTCCGACGGCGAGTGGCTCGCCGTCGCCATCGCGACCGACGGCGGCGTGAAGCAGCAGGTCTGGGTGGTCCGCCCGGACGGCACCGACGCCGCGCAGATCGCCGGGTCCCGGTACCAGCACGCCGAGCTCGGACCGTGGAGCCGCAGCGGCCACCGGGTCGTCATCACCCTGCCGTCCACCGAGGCCGACCAGCCCGCCCGCTCCTACCTCGTCGACCCCGTCTCCGGGGACC
Source organism: Curtobacterium sp. B18 (assembly GCF_000333375.1). Classification (GTDB taxonomy): domain Bacteria; phylum Actinomycetota; class Actinomycetes; order Actinomycetales; family Microbacteriaceae; genus Curtobacterium. Next base: position 4,827 of record NZ_BACZ01000354.1, on the reverse strand, counting down.
GCGACGACCTCGCGGTGGGGGAGCTCATCCACATCCTCGATCTGAGCGTGGAGGAGCGCCTCGTCGTGCTCCGCGACGGCCAGCGCGGCCGGGAGTTCGTCGTGGTCGTCGACCGGCTCACCGACGAGAGCACGCGCTGCTCGCGGACTCACCGGACGGCTCGGCCGAGATCGCCTTCCTCCGACCGGCGCCCGCCAGCGAGACCAGTCCGCTCGTCGCCTACGTCGCCACCGAGGACGGGCTGCCCCGCCGCGGACTCGTCGCGCAGCCCGTCGGCCCGCACGGCTGGCGCGGAGCACCCCGCCGGATCACAGAGCGCGACGACGCCGAGCTGGAGTACCTCGACGCCGACGACGCCGGACGGACCCTGCTGCTCGTCTGGAACGTCGACGGCCGGAGCGAGCTCGACCTCGTGAACACCCACGACGCCTCGCGCACCCCGGTGCCGGACCTGCCCGGCGAGGTCGTCACCGACCCGGTGCTCAGCCGCGACGGGCGCAGCGTGCTCCTCGCCGTCGAGGGCCCCACGCGGCCGCGGGAGCTCTGGCGGCTCGACACGAACGCGCTCACCTGGAGCCGTGTCACCGGCGTCCCGGCGCTCCCCGACGTGCGGTTGGTCGAGCCGACGCTCGAGCGCTTCGCGGCGCGCGACGGACTGGAGCTCACCGGCTGGCTGTACCGGGCGGTGGACCCGGCCACGTCGCCGACCGACGGCGACCCCGGTGCCGGTGCCGCGCCTCCCGGCCCCCGCGCAGCGCTCGTCCACCTGCACGGCGGACCGGAGTCGCAGGAACGACCCACCTTCTCGCCGCAGCACCAGGCGCTCGCAGCGGCGGGGATCACGGTGTTCGCGCCGAACATCCGCGGGTCCAGCGGTTCCGGGCGCGACTTCGTGCACGCCGACGACCTCGGGCTCCGCTGGAACGCACTCGCGGACGTCGTCGACTGCGCGCGGTTCCTCGTGTCGAACGGGTACGCCGACCGGTCCCGCGTCGCCGTCGAGGGCCGCTCGTACGGCGGGTACGCGACCCTCGCGTCCCTGGCGTTCACGCCGGACGTCTTCGCCGCCGGGGTCGCCGTGTGCGGGATGAGCGACTTCGCGACGTTCTACCGGGACACCGAGCCGTGGATCGCCTCGGCGGCCGCGACGAAGTACGGGCACCCCGTCGAGGACGCCGCCCTGCTGGACTCCCTGTCGCCGATGCGGGCGATCGACGACGTCACCGCGCCGCTCCTCGTCGTGCACGGTGAACTCGACACGAACGTGCCGATCGGCGAGGCGCACCAGGTCGTCGCGGCGCTCCGGGCGAGGTCGCACGACGTGGAGTACCTCGAGCTCGCGGGCGAGGGGCACGAGTACCGACGGGCCGCGTCGCGCGAGGAGCTGGTGCGGCGGATGGTGACGTTCGTGGCGGACCGGCTGGGCTGACGTCGACGGCGTGCGCGTCACACCGTGCGACGTCGTGCACGTCACGCCGTGCGACGTCACGCCGTGCAACGCGGCACGGATCCGTCCGTGCGGCGTTGCAGGATGGAGGCATGACGACGAGTGCCGACGTGACCGACCTGACCCGTCCCGGAGAGGTCCTCCTGACCGACGTGCAGGATGCCGACGCCGTCGTCGACCACGCCCGCACCACCTACGCCGCCGCCGTCGTCGCCGACACGGCCGGCTGGGCGGACGGCGACCGCCGACGTCTCGAGGACCTCGGGTTCCGGGCCGGGGACGCCCGCGGCGCAGCCCTCCGGACGCTCGACCTGACCATCGCCGACGACGGCACCCCGACCCGACTGCTCAACAACCCCGCGCTCGCCGCGCTGAACAGCCACCACGCCCGGTTCGCCGAACGCCGCGGCGAGGTCGTCCGGTACCTGCCCGACGTCTCCGTCTGGACCGGGATCCCGGACCGCCCCACGCCCGCGGACTGGGAGGACGTCCGCGCGCTCCTCGGTCCCGGGGCCGTGGTCCGTGTCGGGACCTCGGCGGTGGTCCCGGACGGCTGGCCCGCGGCCGAGGGCATGCGCGGGGTGCAGCTCACCGGCGAGGACGTCGAGGGGGAGGCGGACGCCGAGGCCGTGGAACTCACGCCCGACGACGTCCCCGAGATCCTCGAGCTCGTCGCACGCACGAAGCCCGGCCCGTTCCTGCCCCGCACGATCGAGCTCGGCCGCTACGTCGGCCTCCGGCGCGAGGGCCGTCTCGTCGCCATGGCCGGGGAGCGCCTGCACCCGCCGGGCTGGACCGAGATCAGCGCGGTGTGCACCGACGACGCGTTCCGCGGACAGGGGCTCGGGCGGCGGCTGGTGCTCGACGTGGTGCACGGCATCCGGGCGCGGGGCGAGGCACCGCTCCTGCACGCGGCGGCGGGCAACACCGGGGCGATCCGCCTGTACCAGCACCTCGGGTTCCGGCTGCGGGAGAGCGGTGCGCTCCGGTTCGTGCAGGTCCCATGACCGCGATCGTCGCGCGCGGTGCAACGCGGGTCGGGAGGCGCGGTTCCGGACTGACCCGTGCCTCCCGTCCGACACGTCGGTCAGCCGACCTTCTTCCAGGTGCCACATCCGCTCGATTCGAAGCCCACGGCGTTCCGCGGGATGGTGACCGTGACGGTCGCCCGTGCGTCGCGGTAGTCGTTCGCGATGATCGACTCGATGTCTCCGTCCGCGGCCGAGAAGGTCGCCCAGTAGCAGCCGGCCGGTGCAGACGTGCGCCACGTGGTGCCGGCGCTGATCTGTGGTCCGACGACGTACACGCCGTCCGAGCTGATGTTCGCGAGCTTCGGACCCGCGGATCCGACCGGGTACCAGGAGCCGCAGTCGTCGAGCTCGACGTACTTGTCCGAGCTCGAGATGGTCATGAGTCGCTGACCGGAACCGAGGTCGTTCGCTCGGATGTCGTCGAGGCGACCCTGCGCGCTGCTGAGCCGCGCCCAGTAGCAGAGCTGGCTCGTCTTCGTCGTCGAGTAGTACGTGCCGGCCTTCACCTGCGTGCCGACGCGGAAGGTTCCGTCCCCGGAGAACGCCACCGCGGCCTTCGAGATCGCGGCGGTGGCCGCGCTGCGAGCGGCACCGTCGGCGTAACCGTTCTTCGACACGATCACTCGGGACGAGATCTTCGCCCCGACGTCGTAGTACCCCAGTCGGTAGGTCCGACCGGTCATGCTCGGGACGACGGTCCCGTTGCGCGACCACTCGTACCGGTAGGTGAGCCCCGAGGCGTTCCACGAACCCTGCGAGGTGGTGAGGACGCTGCCGCTGCGGGTGATGCCGGCGACCGCAGGGTTCTTCGTCGCACGAGGGGCGTCTCCTCGGGCAACGACCCCGACGTCCTTGGTGCGCGTGGCCGTCGTGTAGCCGGACCGTGACCCGGTGATCCCGACGCTGAGCTTGTGCCCCCGATCCGCCACCGTCGGCGTGTACCGGGTCTTGTACGCGCCGCCGATCGCCACGCCGTCCCGGTACCAGCGGTACCCGACCGTGGTCGGAGTGGGTTTCCACGTCGGCGCGGCGACCGTCAGGGATCCACCGACCTTCGCGCTCCCGGTGACGGTGGGGGCAGCCGTGGTGAACGACAGCGGCGCGGGTGTCGCTGGCGGGCTCGTCGGAACGGGCGGATCGGTCGGTTCGGGGGATCCCGTTGCGTCAGTGGACACCTCCGGAGACGTCCCCACCGTCGACGACGAGCTGGTCCCTCCCGCTGCAGGGCTGGCTGTGGCCGCGGCCGTCGGTGGGCCGGGCGTCGAGGTCGTGGTCGGTGCTGCGTTCGCCGGAGTGGTGGCCAGCATGGTCGCGGCGGTGACGGCCAGGGCTGCCAGGGGCAGGACGAACCGCCTCGGTCGTCCGGCGGCGCGTTCGGGTCGTGCCATCGAGGTGCTTCCGTTCTTCAGGTCGTGTGGGCGGATCGCCCGTACCGAGAATAGGAGAGCGGTACTCAGGTTATGCACGGCCAGTTCGGGGGGTTGACCGCGCCGTAGCCCGTTCCGCACACTGACTGCGCTCGGCAGGGGGCTGCCGGGGACCGGGGACCAGGAGGGTCGAGAACGTGCGGATGTCCACCGTGACCGCAGGGGCGGTCGTGCTCGGGATCGCGCTCGCCGCGGTCGTCACCACGTCCGTCGGCGTGCCCGGAGCCGACGCGGCACCGGCCTGCCGCGGGGACCGCATCAGCGTCTCGGCGCTGTCGACGGGCTGCGTCGTGTCGGACGGCACGGTCGTGTTGCCGGACGGCCGGCAGTTCCGGGTGCCGCCCGTCGGGACGACCGTGTCCGCGATGCCGGTCGGTGCGTCCGGCACCGCGGACGACGGCGACGTGTCGGTCACGAACACCGGCCGTTCGGGCGTCGCGATCCTCGTGCACGACGACTGGTCCGGGTCGCCGGCCGCGATCCGACAGGAGCGGGCCGCCCTCGCCCACCGCACGCTCCCCGGCGGCTCCGCGCTCCGGACCGCCGGTGGCGCGGCGTCGTCCACGGCGGCCGCGAGCGGGGCGTCCAGCTGCTCGTCGACGGCGTACGCCAAGCTCGGGTTCCGCTGGACCGGACCCGTCGAGTGGGGGTACAACCCGAACAACCAGAAGGTGTCGGGCGCCGCGGCGATCGGTGCCGGTGCGGACGCCTGGACCGGCACGACCACGGCCTGCGGACGGACGGTCCGCTCGACCGCGGACGACACGTACACCGGCAGCCGCAAGGTCGCGATGGGCATCACCGCGACCGGCGGCTGCGGCACGTCCGACGGCGCGAACATGGTCGGGTGGGGGTCGCTCCGCGCGGGGACGCTCGCGGTGACCTGCGTCTGGTCGCGCGGGGGCGTCGCGGTCGAGGCCGA
>NZ_BACZ01000355.1 GCF_000333375.1 Curtobacterium sp. B18 | reverse complement strand
CGGGTCGGCGCCTTCGCTTTGCTGCCCGGTTTCACCTATGCGGTCACCGACGCGGGCGGCAACACCGTGATGCACAAGGCGTTGAGCCTGCAGGGATAAATTTCGTCAGACCATGGTCTAAGCGCGATTAAGCATGGCGCGGACCGGTCGTTACCGGTGATGTGCCGGCGGTCGCAACCGCTCCCCCGCGACCGCCGGCCACCTCATCCAAGGATCGTCATGCAGCCGCCGATGGACCCCACCTCGATCCGTGACGTCGCCTCCGGGCGCAGCATCGAGGACGTGCTGGCCATCTGGCAGGACGA
>NZ_BACZ01000356.1 GCF_000333375.1 Curtobacterium sp. B18 | reverse complement strand
CACGATCAAGCCCGGCTGGACCCCCGCGACCGGCCTCGTCGGCGCGCCGTTGCTCGGCATCGTCTTCGGCCTCGGCTGGACGCCGTGCCTCGGCCCGACCCTCGCCGCGATCAACCTGCTCAGCGTGCAGTCGGGCAGTGCCTGGCAGGTCCTCGGCGAGAAGTGGACGCTCATGATCGTCCGCGACGCCCTCGCCGGCGCGACCCGGTTCAGTCAGTTCCAGCAGAGTCTCGGGATCCCGCGCGAGGTCCTCACGGCGCGCCTCGGCTCCCTCGTCGAGGGCGGCGTCCTCGAGCGTCACGCCTACAAGCCGGACGGCGGCCGCGTCCGTGACGAGTACGTCC
>NZ_BACZ01000357.1 GCF_000333375.1 Curtobacterium sp. B18 | reverse complement strand
CGATGTGCTCCTGCATGTAGAGCAGTCGGTACGTCGTGAACATGAACGTGGCGAGGATGATCAGGAAGCGCGACCACCACGCGAACGCGAAGTCCGGGTTCTTGATCGGGTTCGTCCAGAACGACGAGATGAGGTTGAGGAAGGTGAACTTCTTCAGCGTGAACGTCGGCAGCTCGTCCCGCGCGACGACCGCGTAGACGGCGACGAGGATGATCGCGAGGATGCCGGGCGCGATGAACAGCACGGGCAGGTTCGCGACGAAGAACACCGACAGGTAGGTGCCGGCGAGGACGGCGAGGTTCTGCGCGAGCGCGATGATGCTCGACGGCTTCGGTGGCGGCTGCCTGCCGAAGGACATCCGCGCGCTCATGCACCGCGCGAACGAACTCGGTGCCGGTCGCGTCGTGGGCCTCATGCAGCAGGTCGACGAGATCAACATGGGCCAGCGCGAGCGCGTCATCGACATGACGATCGACGCCCTCGGCGGCTCCGTGCTGAACCGCCGGGTCGCCGTCGTCGGGGCCGCCTTCAAGCCCCTCACCGACGACGTCCGCGACTCGCCGGCGCTCAACGTCGCCGCCGCGCTGCACCTCCGCGGCGCTCAGGTGACGCTCTGGGACCCGGAGGCGATGGAGACCGCCCGCCGCTCCTTCCCGACGCTCACGTACTCGTCGTCGATGACCGGTGCGATCGAGGACGCGGACGTCGTGCTCGTCCTCACCGAGTGGGACGAGGTCATCGCCGCCGACCCGGCCGAGCTCGGCTCGATCGTCGGGCGTCGCACGGTGATCGACGCCCGCAACTGCCTCCCGGTCGCCGACTGGGTCAAGGCGGGTTGGACCGTCCGTTCCCTGGGACGGCCCACTCCGGTCACGGGTGCACCCGTGAGCGTCGCCGCGGGGACGAACGACGCGGTGGCCACCGCGCGGTAGTCGTCGGACGCGAAGCGGGGTCCGTGCCGGGGCGGCACGGGCCCCGCTCCCGTGCGCCCGGCGCCGGTGTCCCGGGGGCCGACGTGCG
>NZ_BACZ01000358.1 GCF_000333375.1 Curtobacterium sp. B18 | reverse complement strand
TGTGCTTGAGCCCCGTTACATTGTCGGCGCGGAATCACTTGACCAGTGAGCTATTACGCACTCTTTCAAGGGTGGCTGCTTCTAAGCCAACCTCCTGGTTGTCTATGCAACTCCACATCCTTTCCCACTTAGCACACGCTTAGGGGCCTTAGTTGGTAGTCTGGGTTGTTTCCCTCTCGACGATGAAGCTTATCCCCCACCGTCTCACTGCTGCGCTCTCACTCACCGGCATTCGGAGTTTGGCTGACGTCAGTAACCTGTTGAGGCCCATCGGCCATCCAGTAGCTCTACCCAGGTGGTGCTGCACGCCGGGCTCGCCGAGTCGTTCGACCTCGAGGACGTGGCCGCCGGGGCCCGCGACAAGATGGTGCGCCGACACCCGCACGTGTTCGGCGACGAGCGGGCGGACACCGTCGAGGACGTCGTGCGGGTCTGGCGCGCGGCCAAGGCGGCCGAGAAGTCCTCGCGGCGGAGCGTGTTCGACGGGGTCCCGCGGGCGATGCCCCCGATGGAACGGGCGGTC
>NZ_BACZ01000359.1 GCF_000333375.1 Curtobacterium sp. B18 | reverse complement strand
GCTGACGAGGTACTGGTACTGCGCGAGCCCGACGAACGCGGGGGAGCCGACGCGTCCCCAGTCCGTGAACGACAGCACGATCGAGAAGACGATCGGGAACAGGCCGAACACGAGGAAGAGCACGTAGAACGGGGCGATCGCCACGTACTGCGGCCAGAAGCGGCGCAGGCTGAACCGGTGCCCGGTCGCCGCGGTCGAGATCGACGCGGTGGGGGCGCCCCCGACGACGGGGTTCGCGGTGGTGGCGGTCTGCTCGCGGACCGGGGCGCTCATGCGGCGACCCCGCGCTTCGCGAGGACGCGGTCGGTCTGGTCGAGCGCGTCCTTCCAGGCGCGTTCCGGGTCCTTGCCGGCGGACTCGACGTTCGTGATCTCGGTCGCGAAGGCGCCGATGAACCGCTCGGAGTTCGAGATGTACGTCACGGGGACCTCCGGGGCCGCCTTGCTGAAGAAGTCGAGCGGGTTCTGGTCCCCGAAGAACTCGCCGGGGTTCCGCATGATGCCGTTCTCGAACGACGCGGGGGTCGACGGGAAGAGCTGGATGTCGTTGTAGGTGTGGGACTGGATGTCCGGCCGGGTGATCCACTTGGCGAACGCGACCGCGGCCTCGGGGTCCTTCGACGACTTCGGGACGGCCAGGAACGAGCCGCCGCTGTTCCCGGGTCGCTCGGGCTGGCGGGCGATCCGCCACTTGCCGGAGAGGTCCGGTGCGGTGTCGTGGATGATCTGCGTCCACCACGCGCCCTCGATCTGCCCGGCGACCCGGCCCGCGACCCATCCGGCGTTCTGGTCGGTGCCGGACTGCAGGTTGGCGGTGATGCCGGCGTGGATCGACTCGACGGCGTTCTCCCACGCCTTCCGGATCGAGCTGTCGTCGTCGTGGTAGAGCGGCTGGTCGTCGCGGTCGAAGTACCGCGTCGGGCTCGCGGAGACGAACTGGTGAAGAGCTGTGTCGCGGTGATGATCGTCGCGGCACCGGTCTGCTGCTTGATCTGCTTG
>NZ_BACZ01000360.1 GCF_000333375.1 Curtobacterium sp. B18 | reverse complement strand
ACCGCGCGCGAGCACCGCCACCACGGAAGGAAGTCCATGCCCGTCCCCACCACCCCCATCGGCCGCGTCCTCGTCACCGGCGGCGCCTCCGGCCTCGGAGCCGCCGTCGTCGCCTTGGTCACCGAGGCCGGCGGTACCCCGATCGTCCTCGACCTGCGGGTCGACGCCGTCCCGGAGGGCACCGACGCGGTCGCGGTCGACGTCACCGACACCGAGGCCACCGAGCGTGCCGTGCGCGACGCGGCCGAGCGGCACGGCGGTCTCGACGCGGTCGTCACCGCGGCCGGGATCGACAAGCCCGCGCCGATCGGCGGCATCTCCTCCGGGGACTGGGAGCGCATCGTCGCCGTCAACCTGCTCGGCACCGCAGCGGTCGTGCGTGCGGCGCTGCCGGCGCTCGAGGCCTCGCACGGCCGGGTCGTGACGATCTCGTCCTCGCTCGCCCTGCGCGGGGTCGGGGACGGCACCGCCTACTCGGCGTCGAAGTTCGGTGTCCGCGGGTTCTCGCAGGCGCTCGCCGCCGAGACCGGCGGCAGCGTCGGCGTGACGAACGTCATCCCCGCCGGGATGCGCACGAACTTCTTCGCGGACCGCACCGAGCAGTACAAGCCCGGTCCGGACGCGCAGCTCATCGAGCCCGAGTACGTGGCGAACGCGATCCTGTTCGCGCTGTCGCAGCCGGCCGGCTGCGAGATCCGCGAGATGTCGATCATGCCGGCGACGGAGCCGAGCTGGCCGTAGACCGCACCGAGTGCGGGACGCCAGGCGCGGTGCGGGCTCGCACCGCGCCTCCCGTCACGTGGTGCGGAGCAGGTCCTCGACGTCGGCCAGGACCGCCTGCGGATCGACCGCGTCGACGTACGACGGGTCGTGCGCGCAGCGCTCGGCCGTCCACCCGACCTGCGTGACGTCGATGCCGCAGACCGGGCACCGCGTCACGTAGGCGAGGTGCACGCGGTGCCGGCCGCGGTCGAACGGCCCGGCGTTCACGATGTTGCCGAACCAGAACACCCCGACCGTCGGCGTCCCGACGGCGACCGCGAGGTGTCGCGGGCCGGAGTCGTTCCCGACCACGACGTCGGCGGCGGCGAGCACCGCGGGCAGCTCGGTCAGCGGGAGCGATCCGGTCACGTCGTGCAGCCGGCCCACGACCTCGTCCGGCAGCGCCGCCCGGATCGCGCGGGCCGCGGGGACGTCGGTCGCGTCACCGACCAGGACCACGTCGTCGCCGGCGCGGAGTCGGGCCAGGGCGACGGCGGCGAAGCGCTCCGGGCTCCACCGTCGACGCGGGTCGGTGGCGCCCGGGTGGATCGCGACGAGCCGGTCGGTCACCCCGAGTCCGTCGCGGACCGCCAGGCGTTCCTCGTCGGTGACGCGGACGCGAGGATCGAGCACCACCGGTGCTGCACCGGCGAGCGAGACGACCTCGAGCGCCCGCAGGACCTCGTGCTGGTAGTAGACGTAGCGGACCCAGCGGTCCAGCACCTCGGCGTCCTCGGTGGCGGTGCCGACCGTGTGCCGGGCGCCGAGGCGGAGCAGGAACGGGTTCGAGTTCCGGCCGCCGCCGTGGAGCTGCACGGCCAGGTCGAAGCGGCCGACGGTCCGCGCCTCGAAGGCCTCGACGGTCGGGGCACCGGCACCGGCACCGGCTCCGGCGTCCCGGACGCCCGGCACGACCGGGAGCTCCTCGAACGCGTGCACGGCGTCGGTCCGACCGCGCAGGACCGCCGGTGCGATCGGTGTGCCGAGCAGGGTGACCCGCGCCGCCGGGTAGGCCGCCGCGAGGGCCTCGATCGCAGGGACGACGAACATGAGGTCGCCGAGTCCACCGCCCCGGAGCACCGCGATCTCGCGGACGTCGTCGAAGGGTTCTCCACCGTTGCCGATCAGTTGCACCCGTCCCGTCTACCGACCGTGCGCCGCCCGGGCGTCCAGCAGCGACGCCGGATGGACGAGAAACGCGATGCCGTGGGCGTGCCCAGCACCGCGCGAGGAGCGTCGGACGCCCGCCAGCCCCTCGGAAGGACACCATGACGATCGCACCCCCCGCCACGGACGACATCGTCGTGGCCGACCCGACCACCGGGGCCCTCGCCAGCTCCGTGCGGCGCGCCACCGAGGACGAGGTCCGGGAAGCAGTCGCGCGTGCCCGCGCGGCTGCACGGGCCTGGGCTCGCACCGCGCCCGCGGAACGCGGAGCCCTGCTCCACCGCGCGGCCGAGCACGTCCGTGCGCACGCACAGGAGTTGGCGGACCTCAACACCCGCGAGACCGGCAAGGGTCCCCGGCGACGCGATCGGCGGGGTGGAGGCGGGCATCGGGACCCTCGTGCAGTACG
>NZ_BACZ01000361.1 GCF_000333375.1 Curtobacterium sp. B18 | reverse complement strand
GGCTGACGCCGCAGCACCGGACGGGAGGTCCGACCGCCGACGCTCAGGCGCTCAGCGTCGCGAACGCGGAGCGGTGCCAGACCAACGGGCTGTGCGCGAAGTCCGACATGAGCCCGAGGACCCGGAGCACGACGATGTCGTGATCCCCCGCCGGGTAGGTGTGCTCGACGGCGCACTCGAGCCAGATCGGAGCACCCTCGAGGAACACCGAGCCCGTCTCGGAGACCGTGGTCTCCACGCCGACGAAGCGGACCGACCGGTCCTTCGACGCGAGCTGCCGGGTGACCTGCGCGTGCCCCTCGCCGAGGATCGAGACGCCGATCGTGCCGGCCTCCCGCAGGACCGGCCACGTCGACGAGGTGTGCTGCACCGCGAACATCACGAGCGGCGGGTCCTGGGACACCCCGACCGTGAAGGACGAGGCGACGAGCACGGTGGGCTCGTCGTCGACGACCGCGGCGAGCGCGGCGACCCCGCAGGGGAAGCCGGAGAAGGCCTGGCGGAGGGCGGTGAGGTCGGGCGCCTCGGGCGAGTAGGGGCTGATCATGAGCGGGTTCCTTCCTGGAGGCTCGCGGCCGCACCGAGGACGACGTCACGCCACCGGGCGAGCCAGACCTCGGTCGATGCGGGCTCGGAGTACTGCTTGTCGTTGAGGTACAGGGCCGGGGCCGGGACGGTCGCGCCGAGCTCGACGAGCACGGGCTTGAGGAAGACCTCGGGGGCGAGGGCGTGTGCGGGCCCGGCGCCGAGCATGAGCGGGACGACGGTGACCCCGGCGAGCCCGTCCCCGGTGCCGAACTGGTCGAGGAACAGCTTGAGCACGCCGGTGTAGGTCGCCTTGAAGGTGGGCGAGGCGACGACCACGAGGTCCGACGCGGCGACGGTGCGCACCGCCTCGGCGACCCCGTCGTCGCCCCAGCCGAGCAGGCCCGGTCCGAGGTCGATCACGTCGACGACGTGGTCCGGCGCACGGCCGGTGAGCCGTTCGAGCACGACGGTGGCCGCGTCGAGCGTCCGTGATGCCGGTTTGGGGTTGCCGGCGACGACGGTGGTGATCATCGTGTGCTGCTCCTGCGGTCGGGGGCGGGGTGGTCGGGGGCGGGGTGGTCGGCGACGGGGTGGTCGGCGACGGGGTGCGAGTGCAGTCCATCCGGCGTTCGTTTCGCCTCCGTGGCGCCGTCGTGTCGGGTGGGTTACGCCAGCGCGCCCCAGGCGACGCGACGGGGAATGTCCTGGTCAGCGGGCGGCGGTGCGGGCCGGTTCCGCGCATTCCGCCAGCGTCGGTCGCCTCCGGGAGCGCCGACTTGTGAGAGACGCGTTACCGGAAGTCGGCGCGGGTGCGTCCGGGGTGTTTCGCCCGGGCGTCGCCGCCGCGTGATCGCGCGGATCCGCGCCGATCCGGGTGCGGGCGGCGGGAACGACCGGCCCGGAACGGCGCGCCGCGGCGGGTCGTCGAGCGTGCCGTGTCGGTGGCCTAACACCGGCGAAACAAACGCCTAACAGGACCGTTACCCCGCGGGCCCCCTCGGCCGTCCGCAGCCCGTTACATTCGCATCAGCCCCACCGGAGCGGCCCCGTCACCCACGACGCATCGCCGCCGGCGGAGCGCTCTCCCACATCCCGTGCCGTGACCGGGCCCCTCGCCGTCACGCCCACCCCACCCCGCGCCGCGGGGTGTTCGGCGTCCCCGCAGCACCCGCACCCGTCACCCGTCCCCGCACCACGTCCTGGAGGTCCTCGACCGATGTCGTCCCCCGCACCCACCCGAACCAGGCTCGTCCGACCCGCGGTCCTGGCCGCCGCGCTCTCCGGCGTGCTGTTCCTGTCCGCCTGCTCCGCCACCTCGACCGCCTCGACCGGTTCGGCGGACGACTCCGCCGGGGTCGAGCACGCCTCCAGCCAGATCACGGCAGCCAGCGTCGACCCGGAGTTCACGTTCGAGGGCAAGCCCTTCGACATGTCGAAGATCGCCGGCAAGACGATCTTCAACATCCCGAACTCGTCCGCGGTGCCGTTCATCGTGTCCGTCGACGAGGCGGGGCAGCAGCTCGCCGAGCAGTACGGCGCGAAGTGGATCGAGTACACGAACCAGGGCACCCCGACCGAGCAGTCCGCCGGTATCGACCAGGCGATCAGCCGGAAGGCCGACATCATCGTCCTCGCGCAGGGCGTCAACGGCGAGCTCATCGTGCCGGCGCTCAAGCGGGCGAAGGCGGCGGGCATCCCGGTGCTGATCAGCCACACCTACCAGACCGGCGAGTCGCTCCCCGACCAGCTGCAGCCGCTCGTCGCCGCGCAGGTCACGGCCCCGTTCCACGAGGCCGCGAAGCTCAACGCCGACTGGGCGATCAAGGAGACGAAGGGCGCGGGCGACGTGCTCATCATCACCTCGTCCGAGGTCCCGCCGTCGGACGGCATCGTCAAGGCCATGCAGGAGGAGTTCGACCAGTACTGCTCCGGCTGCAAGGTGAAGGTGACGAACGTGCCGGTGGCCGACTGGGCGACGAAGATCTCGTCGACCGTGCAGTCCGCGATCCAGTCCGACCCGAACCTCGACTACGTCCTGCCCGTGTACGACTCGATGGCCCTCTTCGTCGAGGCCGGGGTGACGGCGGCCGGCAAGACGGGCCAGGTGTTCACGTCCTCGTACAACGGGACGCCCGCGGTCATGAAGATCCTGCAGCAGGGGAACGTCATGACGATGGACATCGGCGAGAACATGGAGTGGCTCGCCTACGCCACGCTCGACCAGGCCGGCCGCGTCCTCACCGACACCCCGATCGTCGAGGACGGTGACGAGAAGACGCCGCTCAAGGTCTTCACGAAGGACAACGTCGACGAGGCCGGGACGCCGCCGGCGCCGAGCAAGGGCTACGGCGACGCCTACAAGTCCGGCTACGAGGCGATCTGGGGTCCGGCGAAGTGAGCGCCACCCGGGAGGCACGGCTCGGCCCCGCAGCGCACGCTGCGGTCGCCGACGCCGGTGCGGTCTCCGCACCGGTCCTGCGGATCAGCGGGCTCACCAAGCGGTTCGGCGGCCTGACCGCGCTGGACGGCGTCGACCTCGAGGTCCGTCCCGGCCAGGTCCACGCGCTGCTCGGCGAGAACGGCTCCGGCAAGTCGACCCTCATCAAGATCCTCTCCGGCACGTACGCGCCGGACCCGGGGGCGACGATCGAGGTCCGCGGCGCCCGCCTGCCCCTGCCCGTGCCCCCCGGGTACTTCCGCCGCGTCGGCATCAGCTTCGTGCACCAGGACCTCGCGCTGGTGCCGTCGCTCGGCGTGACGGAGAACCTCCGGCTCGCCACGGTCGTCGCCGGCCGCGGGCCGTTCGTCCGCTGGGGCGCCGAGCACCGGGCGGCCGCCGAGCTCTTCGCCCGGTACGGGGTGGACATCGACCCGCGGGCCCGGATCGACGAGCTGACCGACACGCAGAAGGCACTCGTCGCGATCCTGCGGGCCGTCGCCGAGCTGGGCGAGCACCGCGCCCTGATCGTCCTCGACGAGCCGACGGTGTTCCTGCCCAAGGAGGACGCGGACCTGCTCTTCCGCGTCGTCAAGGACCTGGTGTCCGACGGTCGCACGTCCGCGCTGCTGGTCTCGCACGACATGTCGGAGGTGCTCGAACACGCCGACCGTGTCACGGTGCTCCGTGCCGGTCGGGTCCAGGCACACCGTGACACCGCGACCACGACGGCCGACGAGCTCGTCTCGCTCATCGTCGGACGCGGTCTCGACACGGCGACCGCCCGCAGCCCGCGTCCGGCGACCACGGGCGACGCGGTGGTGTCGGTCCGGGACCTCCGTGCCGGTGTCGTCGACGGACTCTCGTTCGACGTCGCGGACGGCGAGGTCGTCGGCATCACCGGACTCGCCGGCTCCGGCGTCGAGGACGTGCTGCCCGGCCTGTACGGCGCGCGGGCGGCGAGCGGTTCGCTCACGCTGCGGGGCACCACCGTCGAGGTCGGCGGGACCACCCCGGCTGCTTCCGTCGCCCGGGGCGTGGTCTACGTCCCCCGCCGACCGGAAGCGCGAGGGCGGCGCCCTGACCCTGTCCGTCGAGCAGAACGTGACGCTGCCGGTCCTCGGGAAGCTCCGGGGCGTGCTCGGGCTCTCGCCGGCACGGGAGCGGTCGCACGTCGAGGGACTCGTCCGCGACTGGGACGTCCGTCCGGCGGACCCGTCGGCGCTGTTCGGCACGCTCTCCGGCGGCAACCAGCAGAAGGCCGTCCTCGCGAAGTGGATGCAGGACGACCCGACCCTCGTGCTGCTCCAGGAGCCGACGCAGGGCATCGACGTCGGTGCCCGCGCGGCGATCTTCTCGATGCTCCGACGGAGGGCCGACCAGGGCGTCCCGATCCTCTGTGCCTCGACGGACTACGACCAGCTCGCCCAGATGTGCGACCGCGTCGTGGTCCTCGCCCACGGCCGTGTCCACGACGTCCTCACCGGCGACCGGATCGACCGCGACGTCATCGCGGCGGCCGTCGTCGCGAGCCTCGTCGATCCCGCCCCCTCCTCCCCCGTCGACTCCTCCCCCGTCAAGGAGACCGCCTGATGTCCACCACCGCCGAACCCGTCCTCGAGACCTCGATCGTCCGTCCCTCCCGCCCGCGCTTCTCGTGGGGGCACACCGAGCGGTACGCGCTGCTCGGCGCCTGGCTCGTCATCGTCATCGCGTTCAGCGTGGCGCTGCCGGACACCTACCCGACGCTCGGCAACCTGCAGAACATCCTCGGGTCGCAGTCGGTGCTGCTCATCCTGGCGCTCGGGTTCCTCTTCCCGCTGACCGCCGGTGAGTTCGACCTGTCCGGTGCCTCGACGATGTCGCTCTCCGCGATGGCGATCGCCGTCCTGAACGCGAAGATGGACGTGCCGCTCGTGCCCTCGATCCTCGTCGGCCTGGCGATCGGCGTCGTCGTCGGGCTCGTGAACGGGCTCCTGACGGTGGCGTTCCGGATCGACTCGTTCATCGTGACGCTCGGCACCTCGACGTTCATGATCGGCATCATCCAGTGGATGAGCGCGTCCTCGTCGGTCACCGGGATCGACGCCGCGCTCGTGAACGCCACGGTCGGCTGGCGCGGGCTCGCAGGGCTGCCGCTGGCGTTCGTGTACGGGCTCGTCGCGACGGTCGTCGTCCTCGTCGTCCTGAGCGCCACGCCCGTCGGCCGCCGTCTGCTCTTCGTCGGCACCGGCCGCACGGTCGCCGAGCTCTCCGGTCTGAACGTCCGTCGGCTCCGGGTGGGCGCGTTCGTCGGCGCCGGCTTCACCGCCGCGGTCGCCGGGGTCGTCTACGCCGGCACCCTCGGTGGGGCGGACCCGTCGAGCGGACAGTCATTCCTGCTCCCCGCGTTCGCCGCCTGCTACCTCGGGGCGACCGCGATCATCCCCGGGCGCTTCAACGCCATCGGCACGTTCATCGCCGTGTACTTCCTGTTCTCCGGCGTCGTCGGGCTGCAGATGCTCGGCGCCGACAACTTCGTCCAGCAGCTGTTCTACGGCGGCGCGCTCATCGTCGCCGTCGCCGTCTCCCAGACCATCCGTCGACACGCCGTCGCGAGCGCCGCCAAGGCCGCCGCGAAGCAGTCCTGACCCTCCACCACACACAGAAAGCGAGTCCCCCATGGACATCGGAGTCTTCATCCCGATCGGCAGCAACGGCTGGCTCATCTCGACCACCTCGCCGCAGTACAAGCCGTCGTTCGACCTCAACCTCGAGATCGTGCAGAAGGCCGAGTCGTACGGCTTCGACTTCGCCCTGTCGATGATCAAGCTGCGCGGCTTCGGCGGTCCGAGCGGGTTCTGGGACGAGAACCTCGAGTCCTTCACCCTGATGGCCGGGCTCGCCGCACGGACGGAGCGCATCCGCCTGTTCGCCACCACCGCGGTGCTGACCATCCCGCCGGCGATCGCCGCCCGCATGGCCGCAACGATCGACTCGATCTCACACGGACGCTTCGGGCTGAACCTCGTCGCCGGCTGGCAGAAGGCGGAGTACGACCAGATGGGGCTCTGGCCGGGCGACGAGGTGCACTTCAAGCGCCGCTACGCGTACCAGACCGAGTACATGCAGGTCATGAAGGAGCTGTGGGAGGACGGCGTCAGCAACTTCCAGGGCGAGTACTTCCAGATGGACGACTGCCGGATGCTCCCGAAGCCGACGTCGCACATCCCGATCGTCTCGGCCGGCCAGTCGTCCCAGGGCATGGCCTTCGCCGCGGAGTACTCGGACTACAACTTCTCGATGGGCGTCGGCGTGAACACCCCGACCGCGTACGCCGAGCAGAACCAGGCGCTCCTCGAGGCCCGCGCGAAGACCGGCCGCGACGTCGGCTCGTACGTCCTCTTCATGGTCATCGCCGACGAGACCGACGAGGCCGCGCAGGAGAAGTGGCAGCGCTACAGCGACGGCGTGGACGTCGAGGCCATCGCCTGGATGACCGGGCAGGCGCTCACCGACACGAACGGCGAGGACGGCAACACCGCGAAGCGGATCTCGCTCCCGGAGGGCGCCGTGAACATGAACATGGGCACGCTCGTCGGCTCGTACGAGCGCGTCGCGGCGATGCTCGACGAGGCCGCCGCGGTCGAGGGCACGAAGGGCATCATGCTCGTGTTCGACGACTTCCTGCAGGGCATGGACGACTTCGGCACGAAGATCCAGCCGCTCATGCGCACCCGCGAGGGCGTCGTCTCCTCCGCACCGAGCGCGGTCACCGCATGACGGCCGACACCACGGCGCCGGTCCTCGAGGTCGCGGTCGTCCAGGCCGGGCAGATCCCCGCCGACCACGACCGGGCGCTCGACGAGCTCCTCGCCCTGTTCGAGCAGGCAGCGGCGGGCGCCGACCTCGTCGTCTTCCCTGAGCTCACCACGACGCCGTACTTCTGCGGCGTCCGGAACGACACCCGCAAGGAATGGGCGCAGCCGGTCCCCGGTCCGGCGACGGCCCGGTTCGCCGCGGCCGCGAAGCGACTCGGCACCGCGGTGGCCTTCGGCCTCTACGAGGACGCCGGCGACGCGCAGTACAACAGCGCCGTCCTGATCGACGCGGACGGCACCCTCGTGCACGGCACCGACGTGCACGGCGACCACGTGCCGGCCTACCGGAAGACGTCGATCCCGACGAACGCGATCTCCGACGTCGACGAGAAGCACTACTTCGCGCCGGGGTCTGGGCCGGTCGTGTTCGACGCGCTCGGCACCCGGTTCGGCATGCTCATCTGCTACGACCGGAGCTTCCCCGAGTACTGGCTCGCCTCGCGTGCGGCCGGCGCCGAGGTGATGCTCGTGCTCGTCTCCTCGATGGGCTTCCGCGAGACGCTCTTCACGCAGGAGCTGCAGGTGCGCGCCCTCGAGACGCAGACCTGGGTCGTCGCCCCGAACCGGGGCGGCGAGGAGACCGTCGACGGCAAGACCGTGAGCTACTTCGGTCGCTCGTCGGTCGTGTCGCCCCGCGGCGAGCTCGTGGTCTCCGCCCCGGCGCACGAGGCCGGCCCGATCGTCCGGGCGACGCTCGACGTCGCCGAGGTGGCGGCAGCGCGGTCGGACTTCCCGCTCGGGCGCGACCGGCAGCCCGGGGTGTTCCGCTACCTCGCAGATGCCCACGCGGCGGCGGTGCCGGCGTGACGGACGTCTTCGCCGTCGTGCGCGGGACGATCGCGCCCCAGCTGGAGCAGGCGCTGCGGGACAGCCGCGCCAACCCGCTCCCGGCCGCGCCGTCGTCGCTCCCCGCCGAGCCGGGCCACAGCCACGCGCTGTTCGCCCGGCTCCTCGGGGCGGCGGTCGACGCCGCGCCGGCACCCGCCGCGCCGACACCAGCCGCACCGGTCCGCGCGACGACGGACACCGCGTCCGACCCCGCCGCCGCGAGCGTCACGGAGCTCCTCGCCGCCTACCGCGACGGCGCCACCACCCCCACCGCGGTCGTCGCCGCCCTCGCTCCGCACTGGACGAGCGACGCCGTGTGGTCCGACGCGGTCCTCCGACCGGTCGACGGTGCCGAGCAGGCAGCGGCGGAGTCCACCCGGCGCTGGGCCGCGGGCGACGCCCGTCCGCTCGAGGGCATCCCGTTCGCGGTGAAGGACATCATCGACGTCGCCGACACGGTCGTCACGAGCGGGTCGCTGCAGACCGGCGACCGCGTGGCCCCCGCCGACGCGACCGTCGTGGCACGACTCCGTGCCGCCGGGGCGATCCCGGTGTTCATGGCCGCGACGACCGAGTTCGCCTGCGGCGGCCCGCACAACGCCCGGTACGGCGCGGTCCGGAACCCGTGGGACCCCGAGCGGTGGACGGGCGGGTCGTCGACCGGCTCCGGCTCGGCGCTCGCCGCGCGGATCGTGCCGCTCGCCCTCGGGTCGGACACCGGCGGCTCCATCCGGGTCCCCTCGGCGCTGTGCGGCACGACCGGCATCAAGCCGACGTACGGCCTCGTCCCCCGCACCGGCGTCGCGAGCCTGTCCTGGACCCTCGACCACGTCGGCCCGATGGCCCGCACGGCCGAGGACCTCGCGCTCGTGCTCGCCGTCGTCGCCGGCGGCGACGGCGAGGACCCGACGACGCACACCGCGGTCCCGCTCGTCGAGGCCGCGCCGGACCGCGTCGTCGGACTCCGCATCGGTGTCCCGCGCGGCTGGTTCACCGAACGGGTGGACGGCGCCGTGCTCGACGCGCACGCGGCCGCGATCGACCGGTTCCGCGGCCTCGGGGCGACGATCGTGCCGATCGAGTTCGACGACCTCGAGGCGATCGACGCCGAGTGCTGGACCGTCTTCTACGGCGAACTCGCCGCCAACCAGGAGGCCAACGCCGACACCGCCGACCTGTTCGACGCCGGCACCCGGGCACGCTTCGACGTGGCGTTCACGCCGACGGCCGCGGACTACCTCCGTGCCCTCCGTCGCCGTCCGCTCGTGCAGGCCGCGATGGTCCGGCGGATGGACGAGGCCGGGGTCGACGTCGTGCTGACACCGGGGATCGGCGCCACCGCGCCGCGCCTCGACGACCTCACGATGTCGGTCGACGGGGTGCCGTACAACCTGCACGACGTCGTCCCCCGGAACACCCGGCTGTTCGACTACGTCGGCTTCCCCGCGCTCATGATGCCCGCCGGGACCGCGCCGGACGGTCTGCCGGTCGGGGTCCAGCTCGTCGCGCGCCCGTGGGACGACCGGCTCGTGCTGTCCGCCGCCGCGGCGTTCCAGGCCGTCACCGACCACCACCACCGGGTGCCGCCCGCATCCGCCACGAGAGGGTCGACCGATCAGTAACCGCACCACGGACGAGGGCGGCGCCCGCCGACGCGCGTGGCAGGTGCTCTGCGCCTCGAGCCTCAGCGTCGTCCTCGTCTTCATCTCCTCGAGCGCCCTGCTCGTCGCCCTCCCCGACGTCAGTCGCGACCTCGACGCCACCGCCCTGCAGTCCAGCTGGGTCCTGCTGAGCTACATGCTCACCACCACGACGCTCATCCTGGTGTTCGGCCGGATCGCGGACCTCGTCGGTCGCCGTCGGCTGTACATCGCCGGCATCCTCGTCTTCCTCCTCGCCTCGCTCGCGTGCGGGATCGCGCCGGACGCCGCCGTCCTGCTCGCCGCACGACTCGTGCAGGGGGTCGGTGCCGCCGCCATCGTGACGAACACCACCGCGCTCCTCACCGACGTGTTCCCGGAGTCGATCCTGTCGCTCGCCCTCGGGCTGAACGCCACCGTCGCCGCCGTCGGGCAGGTCATCGGCCCGGTCGTCGGGCGGCTCGTCGCGGAGTCGTTCGGCTGGCGCTGGATCTTCCTCGGCGGCATCCCGATCTCGCTCGCCGGCCTGGTGTGGTCCCTGCGGCTCATCCCCCGAGCGGCCCGCCCACGCTCCGGCGAGCGCCTCGACGTCCCCGGCTCGCTGCTGTCCGTCGCGGCGGTCGGCCTGCTCGTCGGTGCCGTGTCGGTCGGCGGCTCAGCCGGGTGGGCGGCGACGCCGGTCGTGGCGATGGCCTCGGGCGCGGTGCTGCTCGGCGCCGTGTTCGTGTGGACCCAGCGCCGTGTGGCGCACCCGCTCGTCGACCCGGCGATCTTCCGTGACCGGGCGACCATCACGCTGTTCTCGGCCGCCGGACTGTGCGCGCTGTCGAGCTACGCGCTCGTGCTGCTGGCGTCACTGTCGTTCCAGGCGGTCTCCGGCAAGGACGCCGTCGAGGCCGCCCTCTGGGTCCTGCCGACCCCGATCGGCACGACGGTGGCCGCGGCGAGCGCCGGGGTCCTCGCCCGGCGGGTGCCGGCCCGAACACTGTCGACCATCGGCATGCTCCTCATCGCGGTCGGCGCGGCGGTCCTCGCGGGCTCCCTCGCCGACGACGGCGACTACGCGGTCACGGCCGTCGGACTCGGTGCCGTGGGCGTCGGCACCGGCGTGTTCATGACCCCGAGCACAGCGGCGCTGATGACCCGCGTGCCGGAGCACCGCCGGGGCATCGCGAACGCCATCCGGTCGGCGCTCCAGAACGCCGGCTTCCTGTTCTCGACGGCGCTCGGCCTGGCGATCGCCACGAGCGGCCTGTCCGCGGCGCAGCAGGCCGCGGCCTACGACGGCAGCCTGCTCGGCCTGCCGGCGACCGACGTCCAGGCCTTCGTCGACGGGGTCCGCGCGGCGGCGCTCACCTTCGCCGGGTGCGCGGTCGTCGGTGCGCTCATCGTCGCGTTCGGTCCGTTCGGACCACCCGACCGGGAGGCGCCGCTCCGGCCCGGCACGTCGAGTCCCGTCCCCGGGCCGGGGACGACCGCATGACCGCCACGACGCGTGCGCGCCGCTCCGTCCGCACCGGCCGCCGGAGCGGCGGCCGACCCGACGGGGCCGCACCGCGCCTCCAGGACCACCACCGCCCCACGCACGACGGAAGCAGGACCGCATGAGCGACGACCACGACGACTACGCCTCGGCCGGGTACACCGGCGCCCTCGAACCCGGCCGGCGGGCGGCGCTCGTCGTCGTGGACCCGGTCCGGGCGTACGTCGACCCGGCGTGCGGGCTGTACGCGGGGGTCGAGGAACCCGTCGAGCGGATGCGCGAGCTCACCCGGGCGGCGCGCGCGGCCGGCGTGCACGTCGCCGTCACGACGATGGCGCTGTCGGCCGACGGGTCGAACGCCGGGGTGTTCTTCCGGAAGGTGCCCGCGCTCGCCGCCTACCTGCCGGGGACCTCGACGGGCGCCTTCATCGCGGGGCTCGCCCCGGTCGACGGGGACACCCTGGTGCCGAAGCAGTACCCGAGTGCGTTCTTCGGGACCTCGTTGGCCGCGGACCTCGTGGCCCGCGGGGTGGACACGCTGTTCATCGCCGGGCTGTCGACGAGCGGGTGCATCCGGGCGACCGCGACCGACGCGATGCAGCACGGGTTCGTGCCGATCGTCGTGCGCGAGGCCGTCGGCGACCGGCTGCCGAGCGTGCACGACTCGAAACTGTTCGACATCCATGCGAAGATCGGCGAGGTCTGGGGCATCGACCGGGTGCTCGCGCACTGGAGCGCCGCGTGAGCACCGCGGCACCGGTCCGCGGACGGCCGCGGAGTGCAGCGGTCGACGAGGCCGTCTACGTGGCGTGCGTGGCGATCCTCGCCGAGGGCGACCCGCGGGCGTTCACGATCCGGGCGGTGGCCGACGCCGCCGGGGTGGGGGCGGCGACGATCTACCGGCGGTGGCCGAGCCGGGACGTGCTCCTCACCGAGACCGTCATCCGCCTGATGGAGGAGACGATCCCGACGGAACTCGACGCGCCGATCGACGAGGGCGTGCTCGGGCTCACGCGCGGCTGGGTGCACGCGCTCGTCGCGACCCCGGTCGGACGGGCCCTGCCGCTCATCGTGGAGGCCGCCTCGCACGAGCCCCGGGTCGCCGAGGCGGTCGCCGCGTGGCACCTCGACCGACGCGTCCGGGTGAACGCGATGCTGCAGCGCGCCATGGACGCCGGCGACCTGCGGCCGGACGTCGACCTCGGGATCGCCGTCGACCTGCTGGGCGGCCCGACCTTCTACCGCCGGGTGTTCGTGTCCATCGACATCCAGGCACCCGACTACCCGGTGCGCCTCGCCCGGGAGTTCCTCCGGTGGGCCGGGTGGACCGGCGACACCACGACCGTGGGGGTGGTCTCGTGACCGACGTCGCGCCGGACGACCGGCTGGACGAACCGACAGGACGCCGTCCCGTGCCGCCGTGGACGGACATGGGCGTCGGCGACGTCGCGCCCGGGCACTGGATCGGCTTCAACCGACGCTCCGACGCGGCCCGGCAGGTGTCCGACCTCATCCGCGCCGACATCGTCGCCGGTCGGTTCGCCGGACCGCTGCCGTACGAGTGGGAGCTCCTCGACCTGTACGGCACGACGCGGAACGTCCTGCGCGCTGCTTTGACGCTGCTCAAGGAGCAGCGGCTGCTCACCCGGGCCCCGCGCTCCGGCACGTTCGGGGTGCGCCCGGTGGCCTCGGTGAGCCTCGCCCGCACCACCGAGGAGGTCACGATCTACGGCGAGACCGCCGGCGGCAGCATCTTCGACTCGCCCCGCCTGAGCATCGTGCACCTGTGCGTGCAGCTCGTCCCGGCACCGGAGACCGTGCGGCGGAACCTCGAGATGGACGGTAGCGCTGCGTACTTCGTCGAGAGCCTCATCTCGTTCGACGGGGAGCCGAGCCGGGTGCGGACGAGCTGGGTGCCGCGCGAGCGGTTCCCGGACCTCGTGTCGGAGCCCCTCACCGAGTACGTGCCGGACGTGCTCGTCCGTCGGGTCGGGCAGCGGCCGGTCGCCCGTCGGCTCCTGCTCAGCACGGTGAACGCGGACCAGTGGACCGCCGACCTGCTCGACATCGACCCCGGTCAGGCGATCTTCCACATCGAACGGCTGATGTGCCTGGCCGACGGCACCCCGGTGGAGTACGGGTTCTCGCGGTACCGGGGCGACCGGGCGGTGATCGACTCGCGGGTGGTGTGACCGGTCGGCTAGGACCGTCGGACGGAGAACACGTCGCCCGGCTGGCAGTCGAGCGCCTCGCACAGGGCCGTGAGCGTCGAGAACCGGATCGCCCGGGCCCGGTTGTTCTTCAGCACCGACAGGTTCACGACGGTCACGCCGACCCGGTCCGCGAGCTCGGTCAGGGACATCCCACGGGCGACGAGCAGGTCGTCGAGGTGGCAGACGACCCGGTGGCCGTCCTCCTCCGGCGGCATCAGACGAGTCCGGCCTGGTCGCGCACCATCCGCTGCGACGCGGTGAGGGCGAACCGGAAGCAGGTCACCAGGAGCACGCCGAGGTAGACGGGCACGTACTGCGGGTCGACGAGCGGCGTGGGGAGCCTGCCGTCCCACCCGAGCCCGGCGACCACCCAGTTCCAGCCCATCCGGCGAACGAAGTCCGGCAGGAGACCGGCCACGATGGTGAGCCCGGCGACCCAGTCGAGCAACCGCGTGGTCCGACGGTCGAAGAGCCCGCCCCGGCTGATCTGCCACGCGACCGCGGCGACGGCGGCGATGAGGGCCGCGACGGCGACCACCTCGACGGCGTCCCCCACGCGGATGAGCCCGAGGGCCCCGGCCGGGACGTCGGTCGTCCGGACGCGCATGGTGAGCTCGGTCGCCTGGACCGTCGCGCCCCCCGGCGGCTGCGGGACCCGGGTCGTCGGGTCGATGCGCACCGGCACGGTCACGACACGGTCGCGGACCGAGTGGACGAGGTCCGCGACGTACCACCACACGACCCACGCGACGCCGACCGCGCACGCGACCACGTAGGCGAGGTAGGACCGCGAGCCCCGCGGCGGCTCGTAGACGGATGTGGTCATGTCGGTCTCCCTTGTCGATCATCGATACCATCGAACATCGATAGCAACGATAAACGATGGGTCGGATCGGGGCAAGGCCCGGCAGGGGACCCGTCAGAGGAGGCCGAACACCGCCTGCGCGCCGAGGCTCGTGCCGCCGACGAGCACCCACAGCGCGATACCGAGCAGCATCGGCCGGAACCCCGCCCGTCGGAGTGCGCCGAAGTCCGTCGAGACGCCGATCGCGGCGAGGGCCACCGTGATGAGGAACGTCGCGGCGGTCGAGAACCCCGGGGCCGCAGCGGCCGGCAGCACCCCGACGGTGCGCAGGAGCACGACCACGAGGAAGCCGACGAGGAACCACGGGACCAGGCGGAACACGCCGGCTCCGCGGACGCCCCCGGCGCGACCCTGGTCGTCGGCGGACGCCTGCTGCGCACGGGAGGTGCGCCGCGCCTCCAGGCCGGCCAGCCCCAGGACGATCGGGATGATCATGAGCGTCCGGACCAGCTTCACGACCACGGCTGTGTCGGTCGCCTGGCGACCGTAGACCGTCGCCGTGGCGACGACCGACGAGGTGTCGTTCACCGCGGTCCCCGCGAAGACGCCGAAGGCGTGCTGCGACAGCCCGAGCGCGTGCCCGACGAGCGGGAAGACGAACACGGCCGCGATGTTGCAGAGGAAGATCGTCGACATCGCGTAGGCGACGTCGGCACTGACCGCGCCGATCACGGGGGTCACGGCCGCGATCGCCGAGGCGCCGCAGATCCCGGTGCCCACACCGATCAGCGTGCGGAGCGCACCGGACACGCGGAGCAGCCGACCGATCCCCCACGCGGCGGCGAGGCACACGACGAGGGTCGTCAGCATCACCGGCAGGGTCTCGCCGCCGATCCGGAGCACCTCGGCGATCGAGAGCTGTGCGCCGAGCAGGACGACCGCGAGCTGCAGGACCCGGCTCGACGCGAACTTCACGCCGGGCTGGAGGACGCCGAGGTCACCACCGGCAGCCGCGCCGGTGCCGGACGCGGGGCCGCCGACCTCCTGCTGCCGGCGCCGACGCACGAGCCAGCCGACGAGTGCGCCGAGCACCACCGCGGGGACGGGACCACCGACGACCGGGACCTCGCGGCCGACGAACGTGGCGGCGAGCCCGATGAGCACGGCGAGGGCGACACCGGGCCAGACGGTGCGGAGGACGGCATGGCGTCCAGCATGGCAGCACCCGGCGGGCGCGCGCGCTTTGCGGCAGCCCTCCGGGGGGTCTGCCCCGTTATCA
>NZ_BACZ01000362.1 GCF_000333375.1 Curtobacterium sp. B18 | reverse complement strand
ACTCGTCACCCGAGGCGCTCCGCCGCATCGCCGCGACCACCCGGTCGCCGACGACGAGCGCACGGATGTCCTTGCCGCGGCTCTCCGAGATGAAGCTCTGGATGAGGACGTTCTGCTTCGTGGAGTGCAGCGTCTCGACGATCGACTCGGCCACCTTGGCCTCGGGGGCGAGGATGACGCCGATGCCCTGCGTGCCTTCGAGCAACTTGATCACGACCGGAGCACCGCCGACGCGCTCGATCGCCCCACGGACGTCGGCGCGGCCGTTCACGAACGTCGTCGCGGGCATGCCGATGTCGTGCCGCGACAGGATCTGGTTCGCCCGCAGCTTGTCGCGCGAGTTCGTGATCCCGTTGGCGGTGTTCGGCGTGTAGACGTCCATCTGCTCGAACTGCCGGACCACCGCGGTGCCGTAGTACGTGATCGAGTTCCCGATGCGCGGCAGGACGGCGTCGTAGTCGGACAGGAGCTTGCCGCGGTACTGCAGGTCCGGGTCGTCGCCGGTCAGGTCGATCGCGAACCGGAGCGTGTTGAGCACCTTGACCTCGTGCCCGCGGTCGATCGCGGCAGCCCGGAGGCGCTCCGTCGAGTACGCGTGCGGCGCGCGCGACAGGATGGCGAGTTTCATCGGGTGTGCTCCGGGGTAGGGGTATCGACGGCGACGCTCCATCCAAGCATGCGACAGGATGGGCACATGGCCCGAGAACCGAAGTCACCCAACGGCGGTCTCGTGGTCGCCGGATGGCGGGAGTGGGCCGCCCTGCCGGGGCTCGGCATCCCGTGGATCAAGGTGAAGCTCGACACCGGTGCGCGGAGCTCGGCGCTGCACGCGTTCGACCTCGAGGAACTCCCCGGCGACCGGGTCCGCTTCTCGGTGCACCCGTGGCAGGACACCGATGCCGACGCCGTCACGATCGAGTGCGCGGTGCACGACCGTCGCATCGTCCGCAGCTCCACCGGGCACACCCAGGAGCGCATCGTGGTGCTCACCGAGATGTCCCTCGCCGGGCGTGTCTTCGAGGCCGAGGTCACCCTGAGCAACCGCGACCAGATGGGCTTCCGGATGCTCGTCGGCCGCGAGGCGCTGCGCCAGGGCTTCCTCGTCGACCCGGCCCGGTCCTTCATGGCCGGTCGGGCCCCGAAGGAGATCCGCCGGCGCAACCGGGGCCGCGCCTGATGCCGGACGGCCCCGCGGCCGACGTGCTCGAGCGCATCGTCGCCGGTGTCGACGCGGCCGGACTCGGTGCCTACGGCGTGCACGTCCGGATCGGTGACGACGAGGTCGAGCACCGGTGGCGCAGCGACGATCGCGAGAACCTCTACTCCGTCTCGAAGGGCGTCTGCGCGCTCGCGATCGGGATCGCCGTCGACGCGGGCATCCTCACGCTCGACACCCGCGTCCCCGAGCTGCTGCCGGACATCCCGCTCGGAGACGGCGTCGACGCGGTCACCGTCCGACACCTGCTGACGATGACGAGCGGCATCGACTTCGCCTGGTTCGGCGACGAGGTCGTGTCGTGGCCGGACCTCGCGGCCGAGATGCTCGGTCGACCGACAGTCGGCCCCGGCTCGGTCTTCCGGTACTCCGACGCGAGCCCCTACGTCGCGATGCGCATGCTGGGAGCCGTCGTCGGCGACGTCCGCGACTGGCTCCTCCCGCGCCTGTTCGACCCGCTCGGCATCCACAACCCGCAGTGGCACCGGTGTCCGCTCGGCTGGATCGTCGGCGGCAGCGGCCTGGAGCTCCGCACGTCCGAACTCGCCCGCATCGGCGCGCTGCTGCGCGACCGCGGGCGGTGCGGGGCGGACCAGCTCGTCCCGGCGTCGTGGGTCGACCGGATGCACGCGGAGTGGGTGCCGACGGGCGGCGGAGCCCCCTTCGAGCGCTACGGCCTCGCCGTGTGGGACGGCCCGGGCGAGACGTGGCGGCTCGACGGCCGCTACGGCCAGTACGTGGTCGTCGACCAGGCGCGCGACGCGGTCGTGACGATCACCGCCCACGAGGAGACGGACGACCACCGCCTCGCCGAGCTCGCCGCCGACGCGGTGCGCGAGGCGCGCGGGCCGCGCTGACCGGTCCCGCCCACGCCGAACTCGCCGAACTCGCCGAACTCGCCGCCGACGCGGTGCGCGAGGTTCGCGGGACCCACTGATCATTCCTGCTCGCTGACCGTTCCGGTTCGCGGATCCCGGGGATCGCGAACCGGAACGGTCAACGCCGTGACGGGGAGGGCCCTCGACCGGACCGACGGGCGGTCGGGAGGGACGGTGCGGGCCCGACCCGCGCCTCCCGCCCGCCGTCGGTGCGGATCAGGCCTGCAGGTGCCGCCCCAGGAACCGCAGCTGGTCCGGCGCGAGGCGCCGCCAGTAGGCGGAGGTGTGGCCGCCGGCCTCGAAGCCGCCTGCCGGTGCCGTCGCGAAGCCGTCGACGTACGTCTGCACGGCCGGCTCGAACCCGTCGCCGGTGCCGCAGTCGACCCGGACCGCGACGCCGTCGAGCGATGCCTGTCGGCCGAGCACGGTGTTCGCGGCGAAGTCCGCGGGGTCGTCGAACGCGCCCCGTGCGGTCTCCCCCGCCGACCGCCACAGCGCGGGGCTGATCGCGGAGACCGCGCGCACGTGCTCCGCGCCGAGACCGCCGGCGAGGTGCAGCGCGCCGTAGCCGCCCATCGAGTAGCCGGTGAGCCCGAGTCGCGCGGTGTCGAAGCCTCGGCGGGCGAGCAGGGGCAGGAACTCGTCGACGACCATCGCGGCGGGGTCGTCGCCGTCGGCACGACGGTGCCAGTACCGGTTGCCGCCGTCGACCGCGGCGATCGCGAACGGCGTCCCGCCCGCCGCGACGTGCGCGGCGAGGAACCGGTCGTAGCCGAGGTGGGAACCGAAGAAGTCCGCGTGGTCGTCGCCGTACCCGTGCAGGGCGACCACGATCGGCAGGGGGTCGTCGGACCGCGGCGCGGCGATCGTCCAGCCGACCTCGAGTCCCTTCCGGGCGCGGGACGTGAACGATCCGGACACGGTCGGCACCGGGGTGACGTCGGGGACCGTTCCCGCCGGCCCGTCGAGGCCGAGCACGCGGTACATGGTCGACCGGCCGGGGAGGAGCCGGAGGTTCACGGCCTCGGCCGCGGCGCCCGCCGCGACGACCGCGGCCCCGCCGACGATGAGCGAGCGACGGGTGATCCGGGCTGCACGGGAGCCGCTCATGCGCGGGGGCCGATGCTGTCCGGGGTCACGCGCGTCATCACGAGGGTCGGGGAGGTCCGCTGCACACCGGGCAAGCTACCGAGTCGGGCGCCGGAGCACCTCGGGTACACGCGGACGTCAGGTGTGAAGTCGCGCAGGAACCGGTCGCTCCGCCGACCCGAGGAGCGCGTCGGCGACGGCACGCGCGGTACCGGTCCCGAGGCCGGGTTCGCGCAGGCGCATCGCGAGGTACCCCGAGACGAGGAGCAGCAGCTGCTCGGCGAGCGCCCCGGCGTGTGCGCCGACCACGGGCTCGGCCGACGCGGTCAGGCGTCGACGCAGGGTGTCGGTCTCGTGGTCGAGGACCGCGCGGACGTCGGACGGGGCGTCGACGTACTCGGCAGCAGTGCCGAGGAACGCGCACCACCGCGAGCCCGCTGCGGTGGACCGGTACTCGTCGAGCGCGTCGAAGACCGCCAGCAGACGGCCCCGGTCGTCCGACGCGTCCGCGACGGCCCGGTCCCACGTCGCGAGCCAGTCGTCGTGCCGGCGACCGAGGGCAGCGGCCACGAGGGACTCCTTGCTGGCGTACCCGCGGTAGAGCGTGGCGCTCGAGATCCCCGCGCGCTCGAGGACGGCGTCGATGGGCGTCGCGGCGATGCCCTGCGAGAAGAAGAGCTCCTCGGCGGCGTCGAGCAGCTTCCGCTCGGTTCCTGGACGCATCGCCATGAGAGCACCCTAGGCTCTCAAAAGTGAAACGAGCGTTTTCGTTACGAGAGTCGGTGTTCGTGGGGAGCGGCCTCGGTCTGATCGCCGCGACGTACGGCTTGGTCCGGCTGGCCTACGGCCTCTTCCTGCCCGACGTCCAGCGGGACCTCGGGCTTGGCGCCGACGCTGCGGGGTGGGTCTCGTCCGGAGCCTCGGCGCTGTACTGCGTCGGCGCCGTGCTCGGGTACCGCTGTGCCGGCCGCGTGCCCCGGGTCCTCGTGGCGGTCGCCGCCGCCGTGGCTGGCGCAGGTGCACTCGGCATGGCTGCGGCCGGCGCCCCCGCGGCGTTCGCGATCGCGTCTGTCGTCGGTTCGGCGGGCGCGGGGCTGGCATCGCCCGCGCTCGTCAGTCTCGTGACGACCCTGGTGCCGCAGCCGGCGCAGCGCCGAGCGCAGGCCGTGGTGAACGCCGGGACGGGCCCCGGCCTCGTCGCCGCGGGCGTCCTCGCGCTCGCGCTCCTGCCCGACTGGCGGACCGCGTGGACGTGGTCTGGCATCGCGACCCTGGTCGTCGGGGCGGTCCTCCTCGCGTCCTCGTGGCCGCCCCGCCGGACGGGGGCCGGCGGGCGGACCCGCTCCGAGCGGTCCCCGGCCGCGGGGCCGGACCCGGCGTGGTGGAGGGCACACCGTGCGGTCCTCGTGCTCGCCCTGCTCTTCGGCGCCGGGTCGGCGGTCGTGTGGACCTACGGCCGCTCGGTGCTCGTCGATGCCGGCGCACCGGTCGCCGTCTCGGTGTCCGCGTGGATCGCGCTCGGCGTGGGCGGCGCCGCGGTCGTGGTGACCGCCCGGTGGACGAGTCGGCTGCGTGCCCGCACGCAGTGGGCACTCACCGGTGTCGCCGTCGCCCTCGGTGTGTTGGCGCTCGGCACGGTGCCGCAGTGGACGCCCGTGGCGCTCGTCGCGTGCGCCGTGTTCGGCTGGGGGTACACCGCGGCGACCGGGGCCCTGATCGCGTGGACCACCGAGATCGACCCGGAGCGGTCCTCGGCGGGCACCGCGGTGCTCTTCGTGGCGCTCGTCCTCGGCCAGGCCGGCGGTGCCGCGGCAGCCGGAGCGGTCGTCGAGCCGCTGGGGTCGCCCGGCACGTTCGGGGCCGGGGCGCTCGTGACGGCCGTCTGCGCCGTGCTCGGTGCCCGGGTCAGAGCAGCGGGCGCAGCTCGATCTTCCGGTTGCACGCCACCGACGCCTCCTGTGCGACCCGCAGCGCGGCCTCGGCGTCCGGCAGGTCCATGACCCAGAACCCGGCGACGAACTCGGCCGGGTCCCCGACGAGCCCCGGGACGGTGGTCGGCTCGGCACGACGAGCGTCGACCACGACGGCGTCCGACGGCGCCGACACCCCGGCGGCGAAGACGACGGCATCACCGAGCCGTTCGTTGAGCGCGTCGACCGCGTCGGTCTCGGCCCATGTCGCGGACTCGGTCCGACCGGCGGCCTCGGCCTGCCCGTCGTCGATGACGTTGACGAGGAAGTGCACGGCGTCTCCCCTGTTCTGTTGACCGCAGGCTACTCCGACCACCGCACCCGCTACCGTGGTGCCCATGGGGACGGCGGCGGAGTGGTCACGGCTGCCGGTGGGGCGCCGTGAACACCGGCAGGACGCCCTGCTCGCGGTCGTGCTCGGCGTCGGCCTGACGATCACGACGATGCTGTACGGCTCGGCCGGCACCTACGGCGACGACCAGGCGGCGTGGTGGGTCTCGGGCCTGCTCATCGTGGCGAACGCCGCGCCGGTCGCGTTCCGCCGTCGCTGGCCGATGACCATGGCGGTCGTCTCGGCCCTCGCGTTCGCGGCGACGCAGATCCTGCACGTGCCCGAGCTCTTCCTCGTGAACTTCACGCTGTTCATCGCGCTCTACACGGTCGGCGCGTGGTGCTCGGACCGGGTCCGCGCCGAGGTCGTGCGGTGGGTGGTCATCGGGGGCATGTTCGCGTGGCTGTTCGTCGCGATCACCTTCGGGTGGGCCGTGCCGAACGCGCTGCCGAACGACGACGGCGGACTCATCCCGCCGTACATCGCGCTCTCCCTGCTCAACATCGTGATCAACGTCATCTACTTCGGTGCTGCCTGGTACGCCGGCAACCGGGCCTGGGCGTCCGCGGTGGCGAAGCACGAACTCGACCTCCGCACCGCCGAACTCGCCGCCGAGCGGGAGCGCAGCGCGGCCCAGGCGGTCACGATCGAGCGCGTGCGCATCGCTCGGGAGCTCCACGACGTCGTGGCGCACCACGTGTCCCTGATGGGCGTGCAGGCCGGGGCCGCACGCCGCGTGATCGGCAACGACCCCGAGCAGGCGACGGCGTCGCTCGGCGTCGTCGAGCAGAGCGCCCGGACCGCCGTCGAGGAGCTCCGTCGGATGCTCGGCACCCTGCGGGCCGACGGGGACCTCGGCGACGACCACCGTGCCGCGCCGAGCACCGAGGGGCTCGCCCGCATCGGCGAGCTCGCCGACTCCGCCCGCACGGCCGGCCACCCGACCGAGTACGTGGTCGTCGGCTCCACCCGTGCCGTCCCGCCGACGGTGTCCGCCGTCGCGTACCGGATCGCGCAGGAAGCGGTGACGAACGTCCTCAAGCACGCGGGTCCGAGCGCCCGGGCGGACGTCCGAGTCCGGTACCTCGACGGCGGCGTCGAGGTCGAGGTCACCGACGACGGCCACGGCGACCGGGCACCGCGGAACACCGCGGGCAGCGGACTCGGCCACGTGGGGATGCGCGAACGCGTCGCCGCGGTGGGCGGACGGATCGAGATCGGGCCGCGCGCCCGGGGAGGCTTCCTGGTGCGGGCATGGCTGCCGACGACCTGACCATCGTGCTCGCGGACGACCAGGACCTCGTCCGGGCCGGATTCCGCGTGATCCTCGAGTCCGAACCGGGCTTCCGGGTCGTCGGCGAGGCCGCTGACGGCGCCGAGGCGGTCGAGGCGGTCCGGACGCACCGACCGGACGTGGTGTGCCTCGACGTGCAGATGCCGAACGTCGACGGGCTCGAGGCGGCGCGCCGGATCGCCGCGCTCCCGGAGCCCCCGGCCGTGCTCGTCCTGACGACGTTCGACCACGACGACGCCCTCTTCCAGGCGCTCGAGGCGGGGGCGAGCGGCTTCCTGCTGAAGAACGCCTCCCCCGAACGGCTGATCGACGCCGTCCGCACCGTGGCGGCTGGTGACGCGCTGCTCGCCCCGCACGTGACCCGCCGGGTGATCAGCCGCGCGACCTCGGGGCCGGCGGCGCCCGCGGCCGCGGACGGCCACGGTGCGGACGCCGTCCAGACCGCGGGGCTCACCGAGCGTGAGACCGAGGTCCTCCGGCTGCTCGCGCGCGGCCTGAGCAACGCCGAGATCGCCACCGAGCTCTGGGTCGGCGAGGCGACCGTGAAGACCCACGTGTCGAACGTGCTGCAGAAGCTCGGACTGCGTGACCGCATCCAGGCGGTCGTGTGGGCCTTCGAGCACGGCGTGGCCGGAACCCCCGCCTAGTCCCCCGCCCGACCCGCGCTCCCCCACGCGGCGGAGGCCGCAGTGCTCCGATCCCCGTCGCCAGCCGGAGGCGCCCGTCGCACCGCGCGCAATAGCGTCGACGCAGGCGGACCGAACCGCCACGAGAGGGGAACGAGATGCTCACCATCGACGGGGTGACCAAGCAGTACGGTGACCGCCGCGTGCTCGACGACGTGACGTTCACGGTCGGCGACGGACGCCTGACCGGGTTCGTCGGCGGCAACGGCGCCGGCAAGACCACCACGATGCGGATCCTGCTCGGCGTGCTCCAGGCCGACGCCGGCACCGTGTCGATCGACGGCTCCGTGATCGGTCCGGCCGACCGCCGCCGCTTCGGCTACATGCCCGAGGAGCGCGGCCTCTACCCGAAGATGCCGGTCGCCGAGCAGATCACGTACTTCGCCCGGCTGCACGGCGTGGACAAGCGGACCGCCACGGACCGCACCACGGACCTGCTCGACCGCCTCGGGCTCACCCAGCACGCGACCGACGCCGTCGAGAAGCTGTCCCTCGGCAACCAGCAGCGTGTGCAGGTCGCGGCGGCACTCGCCCACGACCCCGAGGTCCTCGTGCTCGACGAGCCGTTCTCCGGCCTCGACCCGATGGCCGTCGACGTCGTGCTCGCAGTGCTGCGCGAGTCGGCGGCGGGCGGCGTGCCGGTCCTGTTCTCGAGCCACCAGCTGGACGTCGTCGAACGACTCTGCGACGACGTCGTCGTGATCGCCGACGGCACGATCCGCGCCGCCGGCCCGCAGGAGGAGCTGCGGAAGCACGCCGGGCCCGCCGCGTGGGAGCTGCTCGTCGACGGCGACGTCGCCTGGCTCCGCGACGAACCGGGCGTCGTGGTCCGCGAGTTCGACGGCGGCTACGCCGTGTTCGAGGCCGACGACGCCACCGCGCAGCGGATGCTGCAGCGTGCCGTCCAGCACGGCACCGTCGGGTCGTTCTCGCCGCGCGTACCGCGCCTCAGCGAGGTCTTCCGGGAGGTCGTCCGATGAACTCCTCGTTCGTTGCGTCCGTGCGGCTCGTCGCCGCGCGCGAGATCCAGGCCCGCCTGCGCAGCAAGGCGTTCGTCGTGTCCGCCCTGATCCTCGTCCTCATGGTCGTCGCGTCGATCGTCGTCGGCGGCATCGTCGGCAAGGCGACGTCGGGCGACACCACCCCCGTGGCGGTCGTCACGGGCGTCGACCTGCCGACCAGCCGGGGGCTCGACGTCACCGAGGCGCCGACCACGGCCGCGGCCGAGCGACTCGTCCGGAGCGGTGACGTCGACGCGGCGGTCCTGCCGTCCGACGACCCGCTCGGCTACCGCGTCGTCGGACTGGACGACGCGCCGACCGACGTCGTGCAGGCGCTGAGCGTCTCGCCCCGCGTCGAGCTCCTCGACCCGAGCGCGATCCCCGGCGGGCTGATCTACATCGTGGCGCTGGCCTTCGGCGTCGTGTACTTCGCCTCCGCCGTGACGTTCGGCCAGTCGATCGCCCAGAGCGTCGTCGAGGAGAAGTCCACCCGCGTCGTCGAGATCCTCATGGCGGCGATCCCGGCACGGGCGCTCCTCGCCGGCAAGGTGCTCGGCAACAGCGTGATGGCCTTCGCGCAGATCGTCGCGGTGGCGATCGCGGCGGCGGTGACGCTCGCCGTGACCGGTCAGGACAACATGTTCACGGTGCTCGGCCCGAGCATGCTCTGGTTCGTCGGCTTCTTCGCGATCGGCTTCGTGCTCGTGGCCTCGCTGTTCGCGGCGGCCGCGGTGCTCGTCTCGCGCCAGGAGGACGTCGGCAGCGTCACCACCCCCGTGATGATGCTCGTGATGATCCCGTACATCCTCATCATCGTCGCGTACAGCAACCCGACGATCCTCGGCGTGATGTCCTACGTGCCGTTCAGCGCCGCGATCGGCATGCCGATGCGGATCTTCCTCGGCACGGTCGAGTGGTGGGAGCCGATCCTGTCGCTCCTCGTCGTGGCGGCCTCGGTCGTCGTCGTCGTGCTCGTCGGCGCCCGGATCTACGAGAACGCGCTGCTGCGCACCGGCGGCCGCGTGAAGCTCGCGGAGGCCCTCCGCGGCTGACGCCGCAGCACCGGACGGGAGGCGCAGTGCGGGTGAGCGGATCTGCT
>NZ_BACZ01000363.1 GCF_000333375.1 Curtobacterium sp. B18 | reverse complement strand
CGTCACGTTCGACGGCCCCGCGGGCCCCTCCGGAGCGGGTGCCCTCGGCGGCAGCGCTGCCGGTTCCGCCGGGTCGGCAGCAGCCGTCGGCATCGTCGGTTCCGACGACCAGGTCTCCCTCGCCGCGGGGTCACGCGGCACCCTCTCCGACGACGCCGTCCCCGCGTCGGTCGTCGGCGAGCACGACGTCGCCCCTGACTGAGATCGGTGCGCCTGTCCGGCACGGCAGGCACGCACCACCGGCCGCCTCCTGCGGTCGGCCCACATCTCATCTCGATCAGGGAGCAACGATCATGAACAAGTACGTCTCGAGAGGGCTCTGGTTCGCCCTCTTCGTCGGCGGTCTGACGCTCGGGGGTGCGGTCGCGGCGAACGCGGCGACGACCTCCGGTGCGGACGGCACCGCCTCGGGCACGCAGGTGGCGCCGTCGATCGACGCGCCGGTGTCCGCGACCGGCAACACACTCGGGGTCCTCGGGGACGCCGTGTCGTCGGTCACCCGACCCGCAGCGCCGGCGACTCCGGCCGCACCGTCGTCCTCGGCTCCGGCTCCTGCCGCGTCGCCGTCCACGTCGGGCGCTGACGGCATCGCGTCCGGGACCCAGGTGGTGCCCGCGGTGACCGCGCCCGTGCAGGTCTCGGGCAACGCGATCGCGGTCGGTGGCGACGCTGCCGCTGCCGCAACACCCGCTGCGGCCCCGGCTGCTCCGGCGGCCCCGGCTGCAGCGCCCGCCGCGGCACCGATGACCTCCGGGTCGGACGGCACGGCGTCGGGCACGCAGGTCGCGCCGGTGGTGGCCGTCCCGGTGACGGTGTCGGGCAACGGCATCGGCCTCGTCGGCGACGGCACCTCGGCAGGGGCAACCGCTCCGGCGACCGGGACCAGGACGTCGACCGCGGGTGGTTCGACCTCCGGGTCGGACGGCACGGCCTCGGGCACACAGGTGTCCCCGGTGGTGTCG
>NZ_BACZ01000364.1 GCF_000333375.1 Curtobacterium sp. B18 | reverse complement strand
GACGAAGTGGAACCCCCGGCGCCAGGTGACGATCCAGTCCGGCAACCCGGCCGTCGAGCGCGTCGGCGAACGGGAGCTGACCTACACCCTGACGGCGAGCGCCACCGTCGACGCGGACGGCGAGTACACCCAGGCGGTCCGCCCCACCTCGTCCACGCTCACGTTCCAGTTCACCCGCGAGGACGGCGAGTGGCGCATCGCCTACG
>NZ_BACZ01000365.1 GCF_000333375.1 Curtobacterium sp. B18 | reverse complement strand
CAATCTTGCACGCCCTCGCTCAAGCCTTCGTCACTGGTCCCGCCACCAAACGTTTCGGCGAGAAGCAGGCCATTATCGCCGGCATGGCGGCCGACGCGCTGGGCTACGTCTTGCTGGCGTTCGCGACGCGAGGCTGGATGGCCTTCCCCATTATGATT
>NZ_BACZ01000366.1 GCF_000333375.1 Curtobacterium sp. B18 | reverse complement strand
GGAAGGTGTGCTTGCACGTGAATTGCGTCGATGAGATCGATCCAACTCTTGAGCCGGCCAGCCGAATGAGCAAGTGCGCCTGAGTCATCGATTTCGCGGGACCGATCGAGTAAATAACTTGCCACTACCAGGCCCGAAGCAGGCAACGAGCTGATCGCGCGCCGTGCACACCACGCCTCAAAATCCGCCCAGGGGTCTGGCGTACGTCGACGTCGAGGCTCGGGGTCGAGAGCGAAGCTCCTGGGTGCTCCATTGAACGGCACAGACGCCGGCGCGGGTAGGTAGGGCGGAACCCTCATGATGACGATCCAATCCTTGGCTCATCGTCCGCCATGTAGGCGGTCCGCTTCACTCGAACGGACCATCTCCTGGGCGGGGGGACCATCTAGTTGGGACACCGACACGACTGCCTACTGCGGCATGTCCACGAACCGAGAGAACATCCCGTGGAACGCCACCGTGATGGTGTCCGTCGGCCCGTTACGGTGCTTCGCCACGATGAGGTCCGCCTCACCCTGACGCGGGTTGTCCTTCTCGTAGGCGGACTCGCGGTGCAGCAGGATGACCATGTCGGCGTCCTGCTCGATCGATCCGGACTCACGCAGGTCGGAGATCTGGGGCTTCTTGTCAGCGCGCTGCTCGGGACCACGGTTCAGCTGCGACAGTGCGACGACCGGCACCTGGAGCTCCTTCGCCATGAGCTTCAGCGCTCGCGAGAACTCGGAGACCTCCTGCTGGCGGCACATCTGGTGCTGACCGACACCGGAGGCGTACACGGCCTCGGGGCCGGAGAGCTCGCCGATGCGGCGGATGATCGCCTGCGGTGCGAGGAGCCCGTCGGTCGGTTCCGCGTAGCCGAGCGGGAAGTCGGTGCGCAGCTGGTCGAGCTTCGTCCACCAGTCGGCGGTGGAGGCACGCTCGTCCGCCGGCACGCCGTTCCAGGCGTCGAGCAGGTCGACCAGGACCTCGCGCGCATCGCCCACGATCGGGACGTCGGCGAAACGGATCTTGGAGATCTCGGCCGGGTCGATGTCGACGTGCACGACCTTGGCGTTCGGCGCGAACTCGTCGGCCCTGCCGGGCACGCGGTCGTC
>NZ_BACZ01000367.1 GCF_000333375.1 Curtobacterium sp. B18 | reverse complement strand
AGCGCAGCGGGTCGACCCGCTTGGCGGCCGACGTGGTGCCCTTGTCGCTCATCTTCTCGCGGCCGATGCGCAGCACCTGCACCATCTTCTCGCCGTCCATGTCGTAGCTCATGGTGGCGTGGTGCAGCAGCGACCCGGTGCCGAGCCGCTTCTGCGCGGCCCCACCGATCTTGCCCTTGGTCGACGAGATGTCGTTGAGCGGCTGGTAGTACGCCTCGATGCCGAGGGACTTCAGCGCCTCGATCACCCACTCGTCGAGGTACGCGTAGGAGTCGGCGAAGGTCATGCCCTGCACGAGGTCGGTCGGCACGTACAGCGAGTACGAGATGATCGCGCCGGCGTCCATGAACATCGCGCCACCGCCGGAGATCCGACGGACGACCTCGACGCCGTACTTCGCCGCGCCCTCGGGGTCGACCTCGTTCTTCAGGGACTGGAACGACCCGATGACGACCGCCGGCTGGTCCCACTCCCAGATGCGCAGGGTGGGTCCGCGGCGACCTGCCCCGACCTCTTCCGTGAGCACCTGGTCGAGCGCGAGGTGCTCGTTCGGGCTGATCGGTCCCTCGTGGATGATCTCCCAGTCGTACTCGCGCCAGGTCGACGCACGCGAGAGGGCTCGGCGGACCGCGACCCCGACGGACTCGGGGGTGAAGCCGAGCAGGACGGCGTCCTCCGGCAGGGCGGACCGCACGGCGGCGGCGATGCCCGCGGCGTCGGTCGTGGCCGGCAGGCCGTCCACGGCGGCGTCGATGAGCGGCAGCGCGTCGTCCGGTTCGAGGAAGAAGTCCCCGGCGAGCCGGAACTGGTCGATCACCCCGTCGACGACCTCGAGGTCGACGACGACCAGCTTCCCGCCTGGGACCTTGTACTCACCGTGCACACGACGAGCCTACGCCGCGTCGGACGGGAGGCGCGNGACGGCGCCGACCCGCGCCTCCCGTCCGACAGCCGGAACCGTCTCAGGCCGTGCGCGCGACCGCCCGGTCCAGCCACCTGACCAGGTCCGCGACGACCTCGTCGCGGTTCGTCTCGTTGTAGACCTCGTGGCGGGCCCCCTCGTACACCCGCACGGTGACGTCGGAGAGTCCGCCGCGACGCCGGTAGGCGTCGGCCAGCCGCTCGACCGAGCGTGGTCCGCCGAGGGAGTCCTCGGAGCCGACCTGCAACAGCATCGGCAGGTCGTGCGGGATCCCCCGACGCGGGACCCCGAGGAGCCGCAGGGCGTCGCGGATCCCGAAGAGCCCGATGACGTCCGCCTCGACCGCGAGCGGGTCGGCCGCGACGGCCTCGATGACGGACCGGTCGCGTGTCAACCACTCGAACTTCGTCGGGCCGGAACCCGCGTGCCGGGCGTTCAGGTCACCGCTGTTCATCCACCCCGGCAGCCGGTACGCGCTCGCGGACAGGACGACCCCGTCGTACGACCCCGACGAGGTGTTCACGATCCGCTGGGCCATGAGCGAGCCCCACGAGTGTCCGAGCAGTACGAGCGGGACGCCGGGGGTGTCCTCGCGCGCGACGGCGCTCATCTGCTCGACGGCCGCGATCGCCGCACGGAGTCCACCGGGGCCGAGTCGTCCGAGCTTCGCGTGGTCGCCGTCCCACTGCGCCAGCCCGGTGCGACCGTGCCCACGGTGGTCGTTCGCGTGCACGGTCCAGCCGGCGCGGACGAGGTCCTGCGCGAGCGGCTCGTAGCGGAGCCCGTGCTCACCGACGCCGTGGGCGATCTGCACGATCCCCTTCGGTCGCGCCGCACGCCAGGTCGAGTAGACGATCTCGACGCCGTGCGCGTCGGTGAACGAGGCGTCGCCTCGGGCTGCAGAGAACGTGGGCACACCCGCATCCTCGCAGACGGGCGCGCCCGCGCGCTGTTCACCCGGCGTTCACGCAGTGGGCTCGGAGCGGGCCTACCGTCTCGCGCATGGACGTCCTCGTCACCGTCGTGCTGGTGATCGTGGTGGCCCTCGTGTTCGACTTCACGAACGGCTTCCACGACACCGCGAACGCCATGGCCACCTCGGTCGCCACCGGAGCACTGAAGCCCCGGACCGCCGTGCTCATCTCCGCCGTCCTCAACGTGGTCGGCGCGTTCCTGTCCACCGAGGTCGCGAAGACCGTCTCGCAGGGCATCATCCGCGAGGGGCAGGACGGCATCCACATCTCGCCGACGATGATCTTCGCGGGACTCGTCGGCGCCGTGCTGTGGAACCTCGCCACCTGGTACTTCGGGCTGCCGTCGTCCTCGACGCACGCGCTCTTCGGCGGGCTCATCGGCGCGTCGATCATCGGCGCGGGCCTGAACTCGGTCGACTGGGCGACGGTCGTCTCGAAGGTCGTCCTGCCGGCCCTGCTCTCCCCCGTCATCGCGGGCGTCATCGCCCTCGTCGCGACG
>NZ_BACZ01000368.1 GCF_000333375.1 Curtobacterium sp. B18 | reverse complement strand
TCCACGCCGACCAGCGTCAGAACGTCGTGGACGAGGTCGCGCCGACCCTCGTCAAGCAGCTCAAGCAGGGTGATTCGAGTGCGAGCTCATCGAGCAGCTCCGCGACGAGCGACACGTCGTTCCTGAACGGCGCGGACAAGCGGCTCACCCGCCCGTTCCTCGTCGGGTTCAGCGACTCGGCCGTGGTCGTGTACTACGTCGGCCTCGCCGTGATCCTGCTCGCGTTCGTCCTCACCTGGTTCTTCCGCGTGCCGCCGCTCCGCAAGGTCTCGGCGCTGCAGGAGCAGGCGAACACCGAACGCGCCGACAACGAGCGCGCGAGCGCCGACGCGGACCGTCTGACCACGGACGCCCAGCACGCGGCGGCCCGGACGGGCTCGCTGGTCTCGCCGGACACCGGCTCGACGTCGGTCGTGCCGACCTCGCCGGACGTCGTGTCCCAGCCCCGTCCCGCCGGTTCCGCCGTCGGGAGCGGTCAGCTCGGAGGCACGGCCTCCCCCGCCGGCACCGCCCGGTCCGACGCGTCCCCCCGCCCGGCGACCGGCGCTGCCCGGACCGCCACGCTCGAGGACACCCGCGCACCGCTGCCCGACGCGACCACCCACGGCGCACACTCCGCCGCCGCCCCGGTCGACGAGCCGCCGACCACCACCGGGACGATCCGCACCCGGGCCGCCCACGCACTGCCGACCCCGGTGGACGCGGTGCCGGACGCGACCAGCGACCGGGCCGACACGACACGGCTGGCGGACCTGCCCACGAACACGACGCGGGCCGACGGCGGCGAGGCGAGTCGCGCCTCCCGTCCGGACACCCACGGGCACGGCCGCCACTCCGCCGAGTAACGCCCGGCCACGCGGCGCCACCCGCGCCAGCGCCCGACGACCGGGAACGACGAGGTCGATGTCGTACGACGTCGACCTCGTCGTTTCGAGTCGACACCGCCAACGCCACCGACACCGACACCGCCACCGACACCGCCACCGACACGCGTCAGCCGGCCGAGGCCTCCGACCCGACCACCTCGAACGCCGCCCCCGGCAGCCGCCGACGCATCACGTCGACCGCGACCGGGTTGTCGTCGACCAGCACGAACCGTCGGCCGAGCGCCCGGGCCACCGCTCCGGTCGTCCCGCTGCCGGCGAAGAAGTCGAGCACCCAGTCCCCCTGGCGCGACGAGGCCTGCACGATCCGGCGCAGCACCCCCTCAGGCTTCTGCGTGGGGTAGCCGGTCTTCTCCTTGCCGGTCGGCGACACGATCGTGTGCCACCAGACGTCGGTCGGGAGCTTCCCGCGCTCGCGCTTCTCGGGGGTGACGAGGCCCGGCGCCATGTACGGCTCACGGTCGACCGCCTCGGAGTCGAACCAGTACCGCGACGGATCCTTCACGTAGACGAGGATCGTGTCGTGCTTCGTGGGCCACCGCGACCGGGACTTCGCACCGAAGTCGTACGCCCAGACGATCTCGTTGAGGAAGGCATCGCGGCCGAAGAGCGCGTCGAGCAGGACCTTGGCGTAGTGCGACTCGCGGTAGTCGAGGTGGAGGTAGAGGGTGCCGTCGTCGGCGAGGAGCCGCCACGCCTCGAGCAGCCGGGGTTCGAGGAAGGACCAGTAGTCCTCGAACCGGTCGTCGAAGCGCATCAGGTCACCGCGCACCCGCTCGTACGAGCTCCCCCGGAAGCCCGTCACCCGCTCGCGACGGCGATCGGCCGCGACCGGCGCGGCAGTTGCCGACGGCTCGGCAGTTGCCGACGGCTCGACCGCTGCCGACCGCTCCCGCACCGCCGCGCTCGCGTGGCGACGCTGGTACCGACCGGTGTTGAACGGCGGGTCGAGGTAGACGAGCGTGAACGACCCGTCCGCCAGGGTCGGCAGGACGTCGAGGTTGTCGCCGAGCACCACCCGGTCCGGGCCCCGATCGTCGCCGCTGTGCACCCGACCATTGTGGTCCACGCCGAGCGACGGGTCAGCCGCAGGTCACCCGGGTGATGCGGGCGTCCTCGTCCGGCATCCACGCGCCCCCGGCCCAGACGTCCACCGGCTCGCCGGCGTGCAGTGCCGTCGTCACGACGAGGTCGTGCGGACCGGTCACCTGGGCGACCTCCTCGTCGACGGAGAACTGGACGGTCGCCGAGGCGCAGCTCGTGTCCGCGGTGACCTCCCACCCGGCACACCCGTAGTCGACGCAGCCGTCCGGCCACGACCCGTCGGCGTCCTCGTCGTCGGAGTCGAGCGGCGTGCGGGTCAGCGCGACGGGCTGGTCCGGCGCGGTGAAGCAGGTCACGTCGCGGATGCCGCCCCACTCCTCGGAACCCTGCTCGGTGAGGATCAGCGGCGTGCCGGAGGTCAGTACGACGGTGCGGGTGTCGGTGCGCACGTCGTCCCCGCTCTCGGTGTCCGAGAAGCCGACCGTCACCTCGGCGGGACCGTCGCACTCGGCGTCGATCTGCCACGCCCAGCAGCCGTCTGCGAAGTCGATCGCTCCGCAGGTCGCCTGCCACGTCTCGTCGTCGGCGATGAACGACGCGGTGACCGTCCCGTCGTCGGACGTCCACGGCTCCTGGTCGCCCGCGTCCGGTGCGGCGTCGTCCGTGGCACCGCCGCCGGGTGCGCCGTCGTCCGGGACCCTGCCGTCCGGCCCGGTGTCCTGGAGCCCGACCGCGAGCGTCTGCCCGCTGTCCTGCACGGCGCGCACGACGGGGTCGACGGCGGCCGTCGCACCGACCACGAGCAGGAGCGCCGCTGCTCCGGCCGTGACCGCCACGACGGTCCGGCTGCGGTGCCGCAGCGGCGAAGGGACCCCGGGCCGGTTCGGCGAAGGGACCCCGGGCCGGTTCGGCGAGGCGGTGGTGTCGTCCGCGGTGGCGAAGGGCCGTGCGCTCGTCATCCCCCACGCGGCGGCCTCCCAGGCCGCTAGCGCCCGGTCGTCGTCGAGTCCCGGGGACGCGGCCCGCGCCCGCACCGGGACCTCGGCCGCCCGCCACGTGGCCGCGTCGTCCCGGATCGAGGCCGCGGTCCGTTCCGCGGTCTCGCCGAGCCGAGTGGAACCCACCACCAGCACCGCGACGCCGGCCACCAGCGGTACCAGGGCGACCGCGCCCGGACCGCCGAGGGCACCGACGACGACGACGGCGGCGAGCGAGAGCGCCGCCACGGCGAGGGCGATCCACCGCACGGCACGCAGGCGACGGGCCGCCGGCGGCAGGAACCGCCGGAACGAGCGCGGGACCGGCTCCCAGAAGCGCCACCCCGCGGGGGCGGACGGGACCTCCGGCGCGGGCGACCAGCCCGGAGCGGGCTCGGCGGCCTGGTGGAGTTCCACCCACTCGGCGGTCGGCGTCGGCCAGCCGGGAGGCGTCCGGAACCGGAAGGGCGGGGTCGACTCGTCGCGCACGATCAGACCGTACCCGAGCGTCCAGCCGGTTCACAGACCCTTCTTCGGGAGGGGCGTAGCGTCTGCCGCATGGCGACACCCGAGGTGCGGAACGACACCGACAAGCAGCAGTACTCCCTCGTCGAGGACGGCGAGGTCATCGGCTTCGCGGCGTACGAGGTCGACGACGACGAGATCCGGTTCGTGCACACCGAGGTCGATCCCGCGCA
This sequence comes from Curtobacterium sp. B18, assembly GCF_000333375.1. GTDB lineage: Bacteria > Actinomycetota > Actinomycetes > Actinomycetales > Microbacteriaceae > Curtobacterium. The sequence continues at coordinate 2,041 of NZ_BACZ01000368.1, read as the reverse complement.
CCGTGGTGGCGGTCACGCGTCGATCCTCGTGGAGCACGCGCTCGACGACGTCCGGTCGGGATCGTCGCGCCGGGTCGTCCCGCAGTGCAGCTACGTCGCCGCGTGGATCGAGCGGCACCCGGACTACCAGGAGCTCACGACCCGCTGACCGGGCTCAGTACGTCCGGTCGTGCGTGCCGGCGCGGACCGCGTGCCGACCGGCGCTGCGCACCGCCGGCACCTTGATGAGGACGCTGCCGCTCAGCAGGTCGTGGTCGTCGTCCGCCGGCGTCGGTGCCTCCTTCGGGAGGCGCGACTGCCGTTCGTACTCCGCTTGCGTCTCGTGACGGGTCGGCGCGAACACCTCGTCCATCATCGAGACCACGCCGCCGGATCCGCCGCTCCGCGTGGACTTGTTCGACAGGTCGATCCACCCCACGCGATCGGCGATCCACATCACGACGGCCGCCGCGGCCACCGCCCCCAGGAAGATCAACCAGTTCACGCACACGACGCTACGTGCGCGTTCCGGAGGGGACATCCGCCGCGCGGAGGATTCTCACGATCCACATGGCTCGTTCTTCAGGACGACACCCACACTGGTCCTGCGGCCGCCCGGAACCCCCCTCTCCGGGCGGCCGACCACGTGCGACCGACGACGTGCGGCCGGTCGCGTTCCAGCGCTGCGTGCCAGGATGGCGACGTGCTCGACGACGCAGACCGGGACCTCATGCGGGCGTTCGCTCGCTACATCGAGAAGGCGAACGAACTCGCCGCCGCGGAACAGCAGGCGGTGACCACACCGATCGGTGAACGGATCGGCGCCCACCTCGGCGTCGACCCGCAGTCGGTCCCCGTGGTCACCGAGGAGTTCCCCGACCACCGCCTCGTCGACGCCGACATCGCCCTCGAGGAGCTCGCCGGCACCGACCCCGATGCCCTCGTCGGCATCGCGGGCGACGACAGCCGGTTCCACAGCTCGGTCAGCGAGTTCATCGCGAACCCGCACATGCGGTGGGCGCCCGGCCCCGTGAGCTTCGCCACCCGGGCCACCGGTGCCGACACCACCCGTCGGGTCGTGTCGTTCGGGCTCCGGTTCCTCACCTTCGACGGCGCTCCGGTCGCGGTCGTCCAGCGGTCCGCCAAGCCGGAGTACGGCCGTGGCCGCGCCAGCCTCGAGATCCTCTCCCCCGACCAGGACGCCGCCACCGCGTTCCTGCTCCGCCTCCGTGCCCTCATGATCGAGCGGAGCGTCCTACGCGGGCAGGTCCTCTCGTTCGTGCAGTCCGAGTACGGGTCCGATGCCGGGGCGACGTTCCTCCGCCGACCCGAGGTCGACGCCGACGACGTCGTCCTCGGCGCGGGCGTGCTCGACGAGGTGGTCGACCACGTCGTGGGGATCGGCGAGCAGCGTGCGGCGCTCCTCGCGGCCGGACAGCACCTCAAGCGCGGTGTGCTCCTCTACGGCCCTCCCGGGACGGGCAAGACGCTCACGATCCGGCACCTCCTCACCCGGACGACCGGAGTCACCGCGATCCTGCTCACCGGCTCGAGCATCGCGGCGATCGGTGCCGCGGCCGAGATCGCCCGGACCTTCCAGCCGTCACTCGTCGTGATGGAGGACATCGACCTCGTCGCGATGGAACGCCACAGCTCCCCGCAGCCGCTGCTGTTCGAAGTGCTCGACGCCCTCGACGGGCTCGACGGCGACGCGGACGTCGCCTTCGTGATGACCACGAACCGGGTGTCCGTGCTCGAACGCGCCCTCGCGGACCGTCCCGGCCGGGTCGACCTCGCCGTGGAGATCCCGCTCCCCGCCCTGCCCGAGCGCGTCCGGCTCTTCCGCCGGTACGCCGGCTCGCTGCCCTTCTCCGAGGCCGCCCTCGCCGAGGCGGCCGAGCGTGCCGAGGGCACGACGGGCTCCTTCGCCAAGGAGCTCATGCGGCGGAGCGTCCTCGGTGCGGCCCTGCGCGGTGCCGAACCCGCGGACGTCGACCTGCGTGCGGCCCTCGACTCGCTGCTCACCGAGCGGAGCGCCCTGACCCGGAAGCTGCTCGGCACG
>NZ_BACZ01000369.1 GCF_000333375.1 Curtobacterium sp. B18 | reverse complement strand
CCGGGGTGCTGCTCGCCGCCGTCCTCCTCACCTACCTCGGTGTCGAGGCAGCGTCGCCGCACTGGCCCGCGGTCGTCCTCGCCGTCGGGTCGGTCGCCGCCGTCGTCGCGGTGTTCCTCGTGGTGACCCGTCGGCGGCCGTGGCGGCGGGGTCGGAGCCGCGCCGTGTACGACGTACCGGTCGTGGCGGACCTGCTCCGCGCCTCCCGGCCCACCGACGGACCCGGCCACGGGACGGGGGTGCGATGAGCGAACCCGGTCTGCGCGCACGACAGCCGAAGGCGGTCCAGAACGCCCTCGCGGTGCTCGAGGCCGTCGCGCACGCCGGGCCGGGCATCACCGCGCAGCAGCTCTCCGACGTGCTCGGGATGCCGCGGGCGACCACCTACCGGCTCATCACCCTGCTCGTCGAGGACGAGTACCTCGTGCGGCTGCCCGACCTGCGCGGCTTCGCCCTCGGGCACAAGGTCGCCGAGCTCGCGGGGGTGACGGCACCGGTCGTGCCCCCGCCGCTCCCCCGCGCCGTGCGTGCCGTGCTCGCCGACGTGCGGTCGGCCGTGCGGGCCGGCGTCCACCTCGCCCGCTACGACGCGTCCGGGATCCGCGACCTCGACGTCGACCCGGACTTCCCGCTCCTCGACGAGCGGGCACTGCGGGCGACGCCGGACGCCAGCGCGATGGGGCGGCTGCACGCGACGGGCGGTCGCGGACCCGTCCACCAGACCGGCGCGTTCGCGGCGGGGTTCGGGTGCCTGGCGCTGCCGGTGCTCGGGGAGGACGGGCAGCTCGTCGCGGCGCTGACCCTGTCGGCTCCGGCGGCCCGGATCGAGGCGCCCGGCGCGACGCTCGGGCTGCTGCGGAGTGCGGTCTCGCGGCTCGAACCGCTGCTCGGCTGACCGCCGCAGATCCGCTGCTCCGAGCGGATTCCGAGCGTTCTTTTGGCACTCACCAGGCTCGAGTGCTAAAACAAGTCGCAGTTGAGTCGAGGGGACTCAACAGCAGACACGAAGGAGTTGATTCCGATGACGATGAACTTCGATCCGTTCCGCGAGCTGGACCGTCTCGCCGGCTCCCTCCTCGGCACCGCGGGGCCCCGCTCGATGCCGATGGACCTCTACCGCACGGGTGACCACTACGTCCTCGACGTCGACCTGCCGGGCATCGACCCGGGCACCGTCGACATCGACGTGGACGGGTCCGTCCTGACCATCCGCGCCGAGCGCACCCTCGGCGCTCCGGAGGGCTCGCAGTGGCTCACGCGCGAGCGCCAGCCTGGTACCTACGTCCGGCAGCTGACGCTCGGGGACGGCCTCGACGCCGAGCGCATCACGGCCGGCTACGACAACGGTGTCCTGAGCGTCACGATCCCCGTCAAGGAGTCGGCGAAGCCCCGCAAGATCGCCGTCACCACGGGTGGCGGACGCGAGCAGCTCGCCGTCGGCAGCGGAGAGTAGGAGCGGCGGCAGTGTTCGACCTCGTCGACGCCCTCGCCGCGATCGCCGCCGTGACGATCGCGCTGACGTTCACGAGCCTCGACCGGCGGACGGCCGCCGTGATCGGGGCCGCGGGCAGCACGATCGGTGTGTTCCTCGCGTGGGTCGCCGCCCCGGGGGCCTGGACCGGTACCCCGGTGGTGCCGTGGATCGCCGCGGTGCTGGGGGCAGCCGGACTCGTCGCCGGGTGGAGTGCCGTCCGCCTGTACGACGGCGTCTTCGCGCCGCCACGCGTGGAACAGCCGGACGACACGGGCGCGGTCACGACGATCGGTCGGTGACCGCCCACCCGACGGGAGGCGCGTTTTTTTTTTTTTTTTTTTTTTTTTTTTTTTTTTTNTTTTTTATTNTATTTTNNTTTTTTATTTTGTTNTNTTTTTATTTTTTTTTTTTAATTTTGTTTTTTTCTTTTTTTTATGTTAGGGGTACATCGGCGCCGCCGTCGCCGATCGTCTCCGGGCCGAGGGGGCGACCGTCGTCGTCGCCTCACGGAGCGCCGGTGACTCCCCCGACAGCGTCGCGATCGACACCGCCGACCAGGCCTCCGTGGACGCCGGCGTGGCCCGCGTGCTCGAACAGCACGGCCGCATCGACGCGCTCGTCGTCACCGCGGCCCCGAGCGCCGGCACGCTCGACCCGGCGAGGAAGTCCGACCCGGAGCAGGTCCTCACCGCGATCGACGGCAAGGCGCTCGGGTTCCTCCGCGTCGCCAACGCCGTGCTCCCCGCCCAGCGCGGAGTAGGGTTCGGTCGTGTCGTGGTCATCAGCGGGCAGAACGCCTACCTGTCGGGCAACATCACGGCGTCGCTGCGGAACACCGCGGTGAGCGTCATCGCGAAGAACCTCGCCGACGAGGCCGCCGGCACCGGGGTCACGGTCAACGTCGTCAACCCGGGGACGGTGACGGACACCCCGAGCGCCGAGGTGCGACCTGGCGCTCCGGGGGAGTCGAGCCCGCAGCAGATCGCGGACCTCGTCGCGTTCCTCGCGTCGCCGCTGTCGGTGGTGTCCGGTGAGTCGATCGCGATCGCCCACCGCGTGCTGGGCCAGATCACCGTCTGACCGACCGCGTCCGCACGGACCAGACGCCTTCATCCGTGGGGATGAAGGCGTTCACCCTCGCGCCCGATGCCGGACGCCGGGCGGTCGGCGAGGCTCGGAGCATGGACACCTCGACCAAGCACACGATCGCCACCCTGATGCTCTGCGCGGCGATCGTCGTCGTGACCGCCGTCGCGCTCCTCGCGATGTCGCCGACCCCGTGAACGGTGGCGGACCGCCCCGTGCGATGATCGTGCCGTGACGGAACGGGGCACGTTCATCCGGCCGCTCGCCACCCGTTCGATCATCGTCGACGTGGCCTGGGCGGCCTTCGCGGCGTTCGTCTTCCTGCTCCCCATCGACCTCGAGCTCGAGCACGCGAGCCTCGCCGCGGTCCTGGCAGCCGCCGCGGCCATCGCCCTCCGCCGTCTGTCGCCGACGGCGGCGATGCTCATGGTCGTCGTGCTCGGCATCGTGCAGGTCGGGGGCGGTGAACGGCCGTCGCTCGTGGACCTCGCCATCTTCGTGGTGATCGGCACCGCGGCCGTCGTCGGCACCCGCACCGAGGTCATCGTGTCCGGCGTGCTCGCGTTCGTGGCCGGCATCGGGGCCACGCTCTACCTCGCCCTGACCGGCTTCCGGTTCCTCGTGCTCATCAACGGGCCGCGCGACCAGGCGTTCCTCGCGATGGCAGCTCCGGTGACGGCGCTCCTCGGCGTGTGGGCCGGCGGCGTCGCCGTGCGGGCCTTCCGGTCACGCGACCGCGAGTCCGAACGCCGGGCGGACGCCGAGGCCGCGGCGTCCCGGGCCGAGGCCGTCGCGACCGAGGCCGAGGCCACCGCGACCCGCGCCATCGACGTCGCAGAGTCCGAGCGGATCCGTGCGGACATCGCCCGTGACGTGCACGACGTCGTCGGACACTCCCTCGCGGTGATCATCGCGCAGGCGGACTCGGTGCCGTTCCTCGACGACGAGGCCCGGATCCGCGAGGTCAGCGCCACGATCGCGAGCACCGCCAGGAGCTCCCTCGTCGAGGTCCGACAGGTGCTCGGCCACATCGACGGCTCCGGCGCCGCGACCGACCCCGGTTCGCTCGAGGAGATCGTGCAGGGGATCCGCGAGGCCGGGGTCGACGTCGACCAGGCGGTCCGCGGGCAGCCGGTGGTGCTCGGTCCGGCGAGCGGGACGGCCGCGCGCCGGGTGCTGCAGGAGATGCTCACGAACGCCCTGCGGCACGGTGCCCCGGGCATGCCGGTCACCGTGCGGGAGACCTGGCGGTCCGCCGACCTCGTGCTCGAGGTCGAGAACCTGGTCCCGACCGCGAGCACCGGCCCGGTCGGCACCTGCCCGGTCGTCATCCCGGTCGGCACCGGCCCGGTCGTCGTCCCGGCCGCGAGCACCCGCGGCTCGGGTCGTGGACTCGCCGGGATGCACACCCGGCTCACCGCACTCGGCGGCTCGTTCGACGCCGCCGTCCTGGACGACGTGTTCGCCGCACGCGCCCGCATCCCGTTCGACGTCCATGGGGGGACCAACCGATGACCGATCCGATCCGCATCCTGCTCACCGACGACCAGGCGCTGTTCCGCGCCGGCCTGCGCGTCGTGCTCGACGCCCAGGACGACATGGTCGTCGTCGGCGAGGCCTCCGACGGAGCCGAGGCGCTGGCGCGGATCCCCGAGCTCCGACCGGACGTGATGCTCCTCGACATGCGGATGTCGGGGACGGACGGGGTCGAGACCGTCCGGCAGCTGTTCTCCGGCGCGGTCGATGGGCCGCTCCCCCGCGTGGTCGTGCTGACGACGTTCGGCCTCGACCCCGCTGCCGCCACGGCGATCCGGCTCGGCGCGAGCGGGTTCCTGCTGAAGGACACCACGCCACCGTTCCTGTTCGCCGCTGTCCGCGCCGTGCACGAGGGGAACTCGGTGATCGCGCCGAACGACCTCTCGCAGCTCTTCGGCGCCGACGTCGAGCGTGCCCCGACACCCCAGCCCGAGGCGTTCCAGTCGCTGACGGACCGCGAGCGGATCGTGTTCGGGTGGGCATCACGGGGGTTGTCGAACGCCGAGATCGCGGCGAAGGAGTTCGTCACGGAGTCCACGGTCAAGACGCAGATCTCGAGCATCCTCGGCAAGCTCGCGCTCCGGGACCGGGTGCAGCTCGTGGTCTACGCACACGACCACGGACTCGCGGGCGCACGCGACGCCTGAGCGGCTCACCTCTCCTCGAGTGTCGCCACCTCGTCGAGGATCGAGGAGATCGCGGCGGGGTCGTGCGCGAACCGGCCGAGGAACAGTCCGCCGATCCGACCCCGGCCGCGGGTGAGGAGGCCCG
>NZ_BACZ01000370.1 GCF_000333375.1 Curtobacterium sp. B18 | reverse complement strand
GACGAGCGTCGGGAAGTTCACCCAGATGAGGACGGCGGAGGCGACGAGCCCGACGAACCCGAGGCTCGGGGCGACGACCGTGTTCCAGACACGGCGGTCGGTCCGCGTGCGGCGGAAGTAGACGATCACGGCGAGGCTCGTCGCGGCCATCAGGATCGCGACCCCGAGGGTGGCGACGCCGGCGAACCAGCTGAACACCTGCAGCACCGGGTCGAGCCCGAGCACCGCGAACAGGACCACGAGCACGGCGGCGGTCACGGTCTGCACGACGCTCGAGGTGTGCGGCGAGGCGTGCTTGTGGTGCACGTCGCCGAGGCGCGCGGGGAGCAGCGAGGCGTTCGCCATCGAGTGCTGGTACCGGGTGATGACGTTGTGGAACGACAGGACGCAGGCGAACATGCTCGTCAGCAGCAGCACGTTGAGCACGGCCTCGCCCGCCGTCCCGATGTACTGCGCCGCGGTGGTGAGGATGAGCGAGCCCGGGTCCTTCGCGGCCTCGGCGAGGACGCCGTCCGGACCCCAGGCCATCACGAGCCCCCAGGAGGCGAGCGTGTAGAACACCCCGATGCCGATGACGGCCGTGTAGGTCGCACGGGGGATGGTCCGCTCCGGGTCCTTCGCCTCGTCGCGGAAGATCGCGGTCGCCTCGAACCCGATGAACGCGGCGATCGCGAACATCAGGCCGACGCCGGGCGACCCGGACGCGATCTGCGTCGGCTCGAACGGTGCGAGGGACAGGCCGTCGGCCCCGCCGCGGAACACGATCGCCGCGACGAGGACGAGCACGATCCCGACCTCGCCGACGAGCAGCACGCCGAGGACCTTGCTCGACAGGTCGATGTGCCGGTAGCCGAGGACCCCGACGAGCGCCACGACGACGAGCGACCAGACGTACCACGGGACGTCCGGTCCGCCGAGACCGGACACCGTCACACCGAGCAGGTACCCGATGTAGCCGTGCACGCTGACCTGGATGGTCGTGTACGTCAGGAGCGCCAGGGTGGCGGCACCCGCGCCCGCCGGCCGGCCGAGCCCGTGTCCGACGAAGGTGAAGAACGCCCCGGGTCGCGGCACGTGCCGGGTCATGGCGGCGAGGCCCACCGAGAACAGCAGCAGGACCACGGCGGAGACGGCGTAGAGCGACGGGAACCCCACGCCGTTGCCGAGGAGCATGCCGAGCGGCGCCGCGCCGCCGACGACGGTGAGCGGTGCGGCCGCCGCGACGACCATGAACACGATCGCGGTGACGCCGAGCGAGCCGCGCATCGTCCGCTGCGGCGCGGGGACGGCTCCGAGTGAGGCGGGGTCCTTCGTGATGCTGGACATCGTGACCTTCCGGTTCGGGTGGGGAGGGTGTGCCGGGGTGGCGTGGGACCACGGTCCCGCGCCGCGGTTGCGGCCTCGTTCCGCCCGCGTGAAACCCGGTCGCGCCCGAATGGGACGCGCCCGCGGCCGGTGTCTCGTTTGCGTGAGACGCGGGCGAAACACCGTCGGCACACCGGGGCAACGCCGCGGTCGTACCGTTGCCGCATGACCGCGCTCGACCGTGCCATCGCCGACCCGCCACGGGTGCCGGGTGTGGGCACACGGTCCCCCGTCGACGGACTCTCCCGGCGCAGCGTCGGCCCGGTCGACGTCCTCGCACAGTCGGTGTCCGCGGTCGCGCCGTCGGCCGCAGCCACCACGATCCCGGTGCTCGTCGCGACCGTCGCCGGGCAGGGTGCCACGTGGTCACTGCTCGCCGCGATGGCCCTGTCGTTCCTCGTCGGCCGCACCGTGAACCAGTTCGTCCGACGCGTCGCCGGCACGGGCTCGCTGTACACCTACGTGTCGCTCGGCCTCGGACCGGTCGCCGGGGTCGTCGCGGGGGCGGCGCTGCTCCTCGGGTACGGCTTCATCGCGATGTTCTCGCTGACCGGCAGCGGCTACTACCTCGACTACCTGCTGTCCCGGTTCGTCCCGGCAGCCGGCGGCAGCGCCCGCGTCACCGTCGTCGTGGTCGTGGCGATGGGCGCGGCCGTGTTCGCGGTCATCGCGCTCGGCGTCCGGGTGTCGACCCGCCTGACCCTGCTCGTCGAGACCCTGTCCGTCGCCGTCATCGTGGTGCTCATCGTGGCGCTGGTCGCCCGACTGCACCCCGTGGACGCCTCGGCGATGGCGCTCGGCCCGACGGCACCCGCGCCGTTCGCGGTCGGCACCGCCCTCGCGGTCACGGCGTTCGTCGGGTTCGAGAGCGCCTCGGTTCTCGGCGTGGAGGCGCGGCGTCCCTTCGGCACGATCCCGCGCGCGATCTCGTGGACGGTCCTCGTCGCCGGGGTGCTCTACCT